>CAZDNY010000112.1:0-4863 GCA_964506885.1 uncultured Hyphomicrobiaceae bacterium
GTGTGCGCGGTGTCGCTGGCGGATGTGGAGCGCGCGGTATGCTCATGGACCGGGCGCGATACGCAGCTCGTGTCGCTGCGTCCGCACACGCTTGGCGATGTTTTTAGCGATATCGGGCGCGTGGCGGAGGCCATCGGGCGGGCCGGTGCTGGCCGCGCCCTGGTGGCGCGGATGCGGGAACGGCTCGATCAGATCGCAGCGGCTGTCGACGGGCGGACGCGGCCCAGGCTCGCGTTCATCGAATGGATCGACCCGCCCATGTCGGGCGGGCACTGGATGCCGGAGATCATTTCCATTGCCGGCGGCAACAGCCTGTTCGGTAGAACCGGGGCCAATTCGCCGTGGATTACGTGGGAGGACGTGGCGGCGGCCGACCCCGACGTCATCGTCGTGGGACCGTGCGGCTTCGATATCGCGACGACCGAGCGCGAAATGGAGATCCTGCGCGACAATTCGATCTGGCAAGGGCTGCGCGCAGTGCGGGACGGTGCGGTCTATGTGGCCGACGGCAACCAGTTCTTCAATCGTCCCGGCCCACGCATCGTCGAGTCGACCGAAATCCTGGCTGAGATCTTCCACCCCGATTGCTGCGACTACGGGCATCGCGGCAGCGCGTATCACCCGTATGCACGATGAATCGACCGAAGATATGGTGCGCTACCTTGCCGGGCGCATCCTGCGGTCCGATCGGTGGCGGGCGGTTCGTTCCGTGTCGCAACTGGTGGTGGCGTGTTGCGGCCGCAGCTATTCGAACATCTCGCCAGTCAGAATGGTGCGGACCGCATCGGACAGCTCGGTGCGCTTCATGATGCGCAGCTGCTCGTCGGTTGCGAGTGCCGGGCTCGTCAGTTCGATGCCCTCTTCGAGAAGCTGGGCATGCTCCATCGGTGTCAGCATCAGCCGCGAGGTGGTGATGTCGCACTGCGATCCCAGCATGTAGAGCAGGTTCTGGTTGGAATCGAAGATCGGCAGCAGGAACACGTAGTTCTCGAACTCGGTGCCGTCCTTGCGGTAATTGGTGATGGGGACCAGCGCCTCGCGGTGATCTATGATCGCGGTGCGCAGCCGCGCGCGTGCCTTGGGATCGGTGTTGCGTCCCTGAAGGAAGCGGCAGTTGCGGCCGATGACCTCGTCGCGTGTGTAGCCGGTCAGCTTGAGGAAGGGGTCGTTGCACAGGATCACCGGGCAGTCGTCGAAGATCGGCGACGCCAAGGTCAGCGGAATCGGCGAGCGTTCGAAGAACGCATTCAGGGTCTTTGACGTCAGTTCCGAAAACATGTCACCGGCCGCATTTCGATCTGGACGCCGCGCGTGTGAAGACATTCGCGCGGCACAATTCACACCCAGGCCGTCGCCTCCTCGCGCGACGCGACCCGGAGGTGTATTGCATCGTGAAGCGCCTGCCTTCGAAATTGGCCGATGGTCGCAACGGGCCGAAAACAAGCTTGTGCTTTTGTCGGAGTTGTCAGACATGCCATTTCATTTTGCAGGTGCGAAGTGGATCAATTGTTCGTGAAAGAGGTCATGACAGAAACGCGAAGCATTCTTGTCACCGGCGCCTCCTCGGGGATCGGCTGGACGTCGGCGGTCCGGCTGAAGGCGCGCGGGTGGCGTGTTCTGGCGACGGCGCGGCAACCTGCGGATCTGGAGCGGCTGGAGCGTGAGGCCGGTGTCGAGGCGATCGCGCTCGATCTGGCTTACCCTCAGTCCGTTGCCGCGTGCGCGGAGCGGGCCCTGTCGCTGACGGGCGGGCGGGTCGATGCGCTGTTCAACAATGGTGCTTATGGACAGGTGGGGGCAGTGGAGGACCTCACACCCGACCTTCTGCGGCGCCAACTGGAGGTCAATCTCGTTGGCACGCACGATCTGACGCGCCGGCTCATTCCCTCCATGCGGGCCAACGGCGGCGGGCGCATTGTTCAATGTTCATCGGTACTGGGCCTGGTCGCCAGCCCCTACCGCGGCGCCTATTGCGCTTCGAAGTTCGCGCTCGAGGCGTTGAGCGATGCGATGCGGCTGGAGCTTGCCGGCAGCGGTATCCACGTCAGCCTGATCGAGCCGGGGCCGATCCGCACGCGTTTTGTCGAGACGGCGCTTAAGATCTTCCGCGCGACGATCGACATCGAGGGCTCCGTCCACCGCGAGACATATCTAGCGCGGCTGAAGGCGATGGAGGCGGGCGGCAAACAGACGTTCAAGCTGGAGCCGGATGCCGTGGCCGACAAGTTGGTTCACGCGCTCGAAGCGGACCGGCCTAAGTTGCGCTACTTCGTGACGACGCCGACCCATGTAGCGGCCGGCCTGAAGCGGGTGTTGCCCCTGCGTCTTCTCGACCGCGTGCTTGCGCGCATGTGAGAGCGCTTGCCATGTCGGGATGCCGAGCACGTGCGTGTCGTTGGAGATTGCGCGCGGCGTGCATCAGGCGCGGTGGTATGGATGGCCCGAAATGATGGTGAGCGCACGGTAGATCTGTTCGACGAGGACAACGCGCGCCAGTCCATGCGGCAGCGTCATGGGGCTCAGCGACAGCAACAGGTGCGCACCGTCGCGCGCGTTTGCGCCATGGCCGTCGGGGCCGCCGATCAGAAACGCCATCTCGCGGGCGCCTTCATCGCGCGCCGCTGCGAGAAACCGCGCGAAATCCGCGCTGCTGAGTGATCTGCCGCGTTCGTCGAGAACGATTCGACGGTCGGCCCGGGCGGCTGCGGTCAGCAGCCGGTCGGCCTCGTCGGCCTTGCGCTTTTCTGCTTCGGCGTGACGTGCTTCGGGGATCTCGGTGATCGTCAAAGGGCCGAGGGCGGCGGCGCGGCCGGTCTGGTCGATGCGCTTTTGATAGCGCCCGACAAGTTCGACTTCGCCGCTTTCCTTCAGGCGGCCAATGGCGGCGAGGCTGAAGCGCATCAATCCTGTTCGCGCCCGGTCCGTTCAAAGACCCCGCGCGCTCCTATGGCAGCCAGCCCTGCCGGCGCAATACCGCGCCTGTTTGTCAGTGCGCCGTCGTCTCGGGCGGACGGTCGACACTCCACATCTTTTCGAGGTTGTAGAAATCACGAACCTCGGGACGGAACACGTGAACAATGAGGTCGCCGGTGTCGATCAAGACCCAGTCGCACGTCTCCGTGCCCTCGACGCGCGTGCGTCCAAGGCCCACTTCCTTGAGTTTGCGCTGAAGCTGATCGGCGATGGCACCGACGTGACGATCGGTACGGCCGGTGGCAATCACCATGTAGTCGCCGATCGTCGTCTTGCCCTCCAGATCGATCGTGACGATCTCCTCCGCCTTGGCCTCGTCCAGCCAGTGGCAGATCTTGTCGAGAAGGGCTTTCGAGGCATTCTTGTCAGAGAGTACCTCGGTCGGAGGGGTGCCTTGGGCATTTCCCTCGAGTGCGGTTGGCATCGTGTGGTGGACGTCCTTTCGTCGGTTGGCCGCCTGGAGGCTGCGTCATTGCAGCACGAAGCGGAAGCGTAGCTGCGCTGGTCAGAGAAGCTCTGGTCCCAGGTATTGGGAACCGAACCGCTCCTGGCTGCCGGCAACGCATTCACGCGAACGCGCCAGCGGGGCAAAGATACGCGCCATCCTGACCGGCAGGCAACAACATTACTTGGGAAGTGTGGCCGTAAATTAACAGTGTTGCCGATGGTACTCTGTGGTGAACGGAGATCAGAGGCCTGGTTCCGTTGTTCCACGCTGACGCAGGTCAGTGGACGACACGGGCGAGAGGCGCGTCGACAGGAACGCCCAGGCGGGCGGGCGCCGGGCCGGCAATTCGGCGGACAGGCTTTGTGATATCCGGTGCCGGGCGAGTGCGCGGGCGGCCGGCGATGCAATCGCCTTGAGATGCCAGCCGGGGCGGTCGACGACGGCGATCGGTACGGTCGCAGCAATGGTCTGCCAGCGGCGCCAGCGATGGAAGCTCGCCAGATTGTCGGCGCCCATCACCCAGACGAAACGGGTCATAGGAAAGCGGCGCGTCAGAAAGGTCAGCGTGGTGGCGGTGTAGGGCGTGGCCAGCTCGGTTTCGAAGCCGGTAACGACGATCCTGTGATCTTTGTGCGTCAGTCTGCGGCAGGCGGCGATGCGATCGGCCAACGGGGGCAGCGCGTCGTTGGCCTTAAGCGGATTGCCGGGAGACACGAGCCACCAGATGCGGTCGAGGCGCAGCCGCCTGGCAGCCGTACGCGAGACGGTGAGGTGTCCTTCGTGCGGCGGGTTGAACGAACCGCCCATCAGGCCAATCCGCTGGCCGGGCGCAGCGGAAGGCGTATCGATCACGATGCCGGGCAGTTCACGATGGGGCGGGCGCACTCGGGTCTCACAACGTTATATGCGGGCCGGGGTGTCCGGGCTGACGAGCTTCATGCGCTTTTACGCGAATTGCGGCGCGCGCGCCAATCTGCGGGGGCTGCTGGCCCTCATCTGTTGTGGCCGAAGAATGGCTATGACCGATGTCACTGACAAATCCGCTCCAGGCGCCTAGGAGGGCAATCGCGCGGTGCGCCCGCCACCACCCCAGTTGCCAACTCGGACGGGCTATCGCGCATGCTCGGGCCGCGGATGTGATCCGCGGCTCACAACCTGATGAGGAGTGAGATCATGAAAGCGTTCAGGATGGCCATGGTCGCGGCCTTCGCAGCGGCCGCAGCCAGCATGCCCGCACTTGCCCAGAAAGGGCCCGTCGCGCAGGCATGCAAGGATGACATTGCTGCGCATTGCGCCGGCAAGAGCCATCAGAACCGCGAAGTGCGCAACTGCCTGGAGGCCAACAAGGACAAGGTTTCGGCCGCCTGCAAGACCGCGCTCGATAACACCGGTCCCGGCAAGGGCATGGGGCGCGGCATGGGCGGTATGGGAGGCATGGGCGG
>CAZDNY010000112.1:4963-8527 GCA_964506885.1 uncultured Hyphomicrobiaceae bacterium
CCGGTCCCGGCAAGGGCATGGGGCGCGGCATGGGCGGTATGGGAGGCATGGGCGGTCAGCAGTAGCCCTTGCCGCAGGCTGCCTTCAGCGCGGTTCCAATAGGTCCGAACCGCTCTAACGCACAACGCCCGCAGCTCAGTTTCGTGGGCTGCGGGCGGCGGTTTCTTCTACGCTTGATCACGCGGTCGTCGCGGGAAGCGCTTGTTGCGCAGGTCAGTTCGTCTTCTTGGCTTTGACGGTGCGCTTCTTCACTACCTTCTTCTTGACGACCTTTTTGCCCTTGGGCTGGACGCGAATGCGCTTGACCGTCTTCTTGGTCGTACCGGCGGCGGGCGGGGCAACGACCTTTTTCTTTTCGTAGCCGGCGGGGCCCTTGCCCCAGGTCTCTCGCTCGGCGATCAGCTTGCCCAGGTCGCCGACGGGGAGCACCGCGTAGGCGGCGGGCGTGGGCTTCACGGCCTTGACCGGTGGCGGGGGCTCACCTTTGGCCAGAGCGGCCGGTGAAGGGCCTGTGCCCCACTTCTCTCGCTCGGCGATCAGCTTGCCGAGGTCGCCGACGGGAAGTGCCGCATAGGCGCCGGGCGTGGGCTTCACAGCCTTGACCGGCGGCGGGGGTTCCCCTTTGGCCCGTGCAGCCGATGACGGGGCAGTGCCCCACGTCTCGCGCTGAGCAATAAGGTCCTGTGTGGATGATGTAGACAGCGCCGGGCGACCGGCGACGTCACCGGCGTCTTGTGCGGCAGCCGGGGCGGCCAGCGACGCAGTGGCAAATGCGATAAACGCTACGCGGCGAAGCATGCGATCAGCTCCTTGGATCGTCGTCAGACGTGTTGTTGTTCTTGTGTGCAATGCCGCCAGGGCACTACAGGCAACATTCAGCGCTCTGGTTCCGGGCACAAGCTGTCCGAATTCCAGGTGGCTGGGAAGCTTATCGCTTCGGCATGGTTTAAAATAGAAAATTGATGAGCGCGCTATTTCGGACGGGTCTGGCCGGCGCCGCGGACGACGTACTTGAAGCTCGTCAACTGCTCGACGCCGACCGGTCCGCGTGCGTGCATCTTGCCGGTGGCGATGCCGATCTCCGCCCCCATGCCGAATTCGCCGCCGTCGGCGAACTGGGTGGAGGCATTGTGCAGGACGATGGCGGAATCGACTCGCCTCAAAAAGCGCTCGGCAGTCCCCATACATTCCGTGACGATTGCGTCGGTGTGCTGCGAACCATAGCGGGCGATGTGGTCAATGGCTTCGTCGACACCGTCGACCATCCGGGCGGCAATGATGGCGTCGAGATATTCGCGGCCCCAGTCGTCGTCCGAGGCGGGCTTCACGCGCGCATCTACCTTTTGGACGTCCGCATCGCCGCGTACCTCGCAGCCGGCATCGATGAGGGCCGTGATGAGCGGCGTGACGTAGTCTTCGTGCGCGTTCTTGTCGATCAGCAGGCACTCGGTTGCGCCGCAGATGCCGGTGCGGCGCAGCTTGGCGTTGACGACGATATCCCGGGCCATATCGATGTCGGCACCGCGGTCGACATAGGTGTGACATATGCCTTCCAGATGCGCGAAGACGGGGACGCGCGCCTCTTTCTGCACGCGCTCGACTAGGCTCTTGCCGCCGCGGGGGACGATGACGTCGACGGCGCCGTCCAGGCCCGCGAGCATGTGGCCTACGGCTTCGCGATCGGTCGTGGGCACAAGCTGGATGGCATCGAGCGGCAGGCCTGCGGCATGTAAACCGTGGCGCAGGCAGGTGAGGATGGCCACCGAGGATTCGTGACTATCGGAGCCGCCGCGCAGGATCGCGGCGTTGCCGGCCTTCAGGCACAGGCCGCCCGCGTCGGCCGTCACGTTGGGACGGCTCTCGTAGATGATGCCGATGACGCCCAGGGGCACGCGGACGCGCTGGATGCGCAAGCCGTTGGGCCGGGTCCACTCGGCGAGTACCGTGCCCACAGGATCCTCGAGCGCGGCGATGGCTTCGAGCCCCTTGGCGATACCCTCGATGCGGTCGGGGTCGAGCATCAGGCGGTCGATGTACGACGCCGGCTTGCCGGCCTCCTCGGCGGCGGCAATGTCGCGCTCGTTGGCGGCGATGATCTCAGGCGTGTGCCGGCGCAGTTCAGCGGCGGCGACCTTGAGTGCCTCGTCTTTGACCTCGCGTGTCGCCAGAGCCAGCTCGGAAGCTGCTGCACGCGCGGCACGTCCCATCTCGCGCATCATGCCGGCGATGTCGTGGTCGTGGAGCTTCTTCTGGACGGCAGCAGTCATGTCGATGTCTCGTCGGTCTGTGTCGCGGTTTGTCGGCTTGTTCCATTCAGCAGTGTCGAGGAAGCGAGGCTCGTTCGGCCTATGTCGGAGGATGCGCGCGGTTGAGCGCCATGTCGTCGCGGTGGATCAATTCAGCGCGGCCCTCGAAGCCGAGGATTTCGGCAATCGCCGCGGAGCGCTTGCCGATGATACGCTCCGCGTCGGCCTTCGCATAGGCGACGAGGCCACGGCCGACCTCGTGGCCGGATTCGTTGCGGATGATGACGACGTCGCCGCGATCGAAGACGCCCGAAACGGATTTGACGCCGGCGGGTAGCAGGCTCTTGCCCGACAGCATGGCTTTTTCGGCGCCGCTATCGATAACAATAATTCCGCGCGGCTCCAGCTGGCCGGAAATCCAACGCTGCTTGGCGGTGACCGGATCGGACGGTGCAATGAACCAGGTTGCCGCGCAACCCTCACCAACGGCCTTCAGGGGATGCATGACCTTGCCTGAGGCAATGACCATGTCGCAGCCTGCGGCGCGTGCGATCTTGGCGGCCTCGATCTTGGTCTTCATGCCACCCTTTGAAAGCTCGGTGCCGGCGTCGCCGGCCATCGCTTCGATCTCAGGCGTGATCTGGGTGACGAGGTCGAGGCGGCGGGCCTCCTTGCCGCTGCCGGGGGGCGCGGTATAGAGCCCGTCGATGTCGGAGAGCAGCACGAGGCAATCGGCGGAGACCATCGAGGCGACGCGGGCGGAGAGGCGGTCATTGTCGCCGTAGCGGATCTCGGTGGTGGCCACGGTGTCGTTCTCGTTGACAACGGGAACAGCCCTCAAAGTCAGCAGCCGGTCGATGGTGTGGCGCGCGTTGAGATAGCGGCGGCGTTCCTCGGTGTCGCCGAGCGTCACGAGCACCTGGGCGGCGATCAGACCGTGATGGCGGGCGAAGTCCTGATACGCGTGGGCGAGACTGATCTGGCCGACGGCGGCGGCGGCCTGGCTCTGCTCGAGATCGAGCGGGCCCTTGGGCAGCTTGAGCGTGTGGCGGCCAAGCGCGATGGCGCCGGAAGAGACGAGCACGATCTCCTTGCCCGCCTTGGCGAGGGTGGCGACATCGTCCATGAGCGAGGCCAGCCATTCGGTCTTGAGGATGCCCGTGGCGCGGTCGACAAGCAGGGCCGAGCCGATCTTGACGACGATGCGATGCGCGGCGGTCCATTCGGGCCGAACGGCGAAAGCGCATTCTGCGTCAAGGGCTTGGGATTCGGGATCGGTGCGGGCGTCGGACATGGTGTTCGCTGGCCGTTTCAAGAC
>CAZDNY010000113.1:0-8489 GCA_964506885.1 uncultured Hyphomicrobiaceae bacterium
AGATCGCGCAGATCAATGCGTGCGTCGGCCAGATCGTGGCCCTTGTCGATGTTGTCGGCGACCCAGTCGGCCATCAGAAGCTCGACCCGGCGCTCGTTGGTGTAGATGCCATGCTCGGTGAGCAGGGCCGGCCGGCCCATCTCGATGGCGGCGCGGGCGGCGAGCAGACCGGCGTAGCCGGTGGATGTGGTGTGGTAGACGCGAGCCCTGGGCATCGGGAATTCAGCGACGGCGAAGAGGCCGCCGAGCAGGGCCCTCCACGCCCAGAAGTAATGCAGGAAGGAACTGTGCGGCATGTCACGCTCGTACATGCGCTGCACGATCTCCCAGGCCAGCGGCGAGTTGAAGACGACGGGCAACGCGGCTGACGCGCGCAGACCTTCCAGTTCCCGATTGAGGGCATACATGGCGGCAGCTCCGCCCTCGGCGGTGAACCGCGAAAGCGTGTCTGCCAGTCGGTCGAGGGTTTTGGGGAATGCCAGGTTGAGACGCGGACGGGCGCCGAAATCCTGCAAATAAAGGTCGGTGTAGGCGACGACGTTGCCGGGACGCTCGTAGCGCGGCAACTGGCCCGTGGGCCGCGGCCAAAGCGCGACGATCGAGAACGTGAGATGCGGACAGGCGCGGATCAGCCAGTCGATCCAGCCGGCGACCCCGCCTTGCACATAGGGGTAGCAGCCTTCGACGATCAGGCAGATGTCGGCATCCGGGGCGGCAGCCTTCGACGCGGCATTCGCAGCCAGCGAAGGTGCGGTTGGCGCGGCTGTGCGGTGTGCCGGGGTCATTGCACACCTGCCGATGTTCCAGGCACGCGGTGCAGCCTTGCCAGAGGATCGCCCGGCCACGCTTTAATCCGTGCGTGCTGCAGCCCACTGCCGGCCAGCAGACGGCGGCGGCGCAGAAGGCGCAAGCGCTTGAAGTCGTGGTTGTCGATGAGGTGCTTTTCAAATGCGTCAAGGCGGGCATGCGCGTCGAGAGCGCCTGATCCGGGCAGCGCGATGCGCGCGCAATCGATCGAGCTGGCAAGGCGCGCAGCGATGACAGCCGCGGCATCGGCGACCGGCTGGTCGAGCAGGCCGGATGCAATCGCCTGATCGAATTCGCGGATCAACTGAAGTCGGTGCCCGGTGGCGTGGCTACGCGGTGTCTGGCGTTGCTCGTCGCGGCGCAGGAGGTCGGCGGCGGCCGCAATGCGCTTTTCGATCTCGTCGGCCAGGCGCGGCCGGATGCGCGAGGCAACGGCAGCGGCCTGCACGC
Source organism: uncultured Hyphomicrobiaceae bacterium (assembly GCA_964506885.1). GTDB lineage: Bacteria > Pseudomonadota > Alphaproteobacteria > Rhizobiales > Hyphomicrobiaceae > JAEUMD01. The sequence continues at coordinate 1,258 of CAZDNY010000113.1, forward strand.
GGATGACAGGCACCTCGCTGCGCAACGCGTCGGCCAGTGCGGACAGATAATTCATATGAAAGAAGCGCGCGATAAGCCCGAGCGCGGCCTGGCGTTCGACCAGGGATCCTTCGCGGATGACGCCGGCGAGCGCCTGAGGCGGCGGCGCGGTCGTGGCGATGACGCGGCCCGAGGCGACACGGTCCGACAGTTGTGTCTCCGGATCGACGGTCGTCGACATGGCGATGCGGTTGTACCAGGACTCCAGCAAGGCGGGCGGCTGCGCGGGGCGCGCCAGCCAGACCAATGCGGCAAGCCCCAGGACGGCGCCGACAGGACCGGCGGTGGATGTTGCGATGAGCGTGATCAGGGGCGCACTCAGGTCGGCCTCGCTGCGGCGGCGGCGATAGAGTGCGAAGGCAAGCACCGAAATGACGGCGAAATGCAGTGCCAGCGCCGCAGCGAACGGAACTCCGGTCAAATGCGACAGCAGCACGATGGCGACTTCCGCCATGGCTGCGCCGAGGGCAAAGCGAACCTCGAAGGGGCCGACCTGCGCGCGCGGTGAAGTCGCGGTGGCCGGGCTCGATGCTTCTGTTCCAGAAGAATCGGTCCTTTCGCGCATATTCTGAAGCGCCGCGGTCATTGTTCGCTCGTCACCTTGGCTGCGCGATCGGGTGATGCGCCACCGGCCGGGTTGGCGGTATCGCCCGGCAGAGGTGGCACCGGTTTTGTAATCGAGACCGAGGCGTGGGACAGGTCCGGCCCCTTCGACAAACGATCGACGAGGCCGGCCCTGCGGTCGGAAGCGCCGCGCGCGGGCAATTGAGCGTCCGGTTGTCTTGCTTTCGGACGCACCGCAACACCCTGTGGTGCTTCTGGCCGGATGCGGCGCGCCGGCGTTGGCTTGGCCGCTTTCGGTACGACAGGGCGCGGCGGACGCGGTGCCAGGGCATGAGCCAGCATCTCGAGCGCCAGGATGCCCTGCGGCGATATCGCTGCAGGGTCCGCGCTTTCCATGACCAGCATGCCAATGGGCAGTGATGACCGCACCGCGTCCATGTCCCGATCCGATGCCAGGACCGCCTGGCCATCGGGGTTGCTCTGTTGATGCGATGGGTGCGCATCTGGCGGCGCGGGCGGTCCTGGTGGCGCGGTCGCCTCTGATGGAATGGGAACCGCGACCAAACCGGTCTGCGCCAGCACCTCGTCGCTGCCCGGCTCAAGCACGCTCACGGTCCTGCCTTGGAGGATGACGGCACGGTAGAGCGGGTCGTCGTGGGGGATGCGGATGCGCGGCCCCGAGTCGGGCTTGCGGCCGCAGACGGCACATTCAGCCATGATGTTGTCGCGCACGCGGTAGGCCGTGACGACGGCGCCGGGAAACAGCGCCTTCGCAGCGTGTGCAAGGACGGCCTGCGCGTCACTGCCAAGATGAAGCCCACCGGCAGTCATTGTCTGGGACAGCACGGCAGCACCGGCGTGAGGGGGCGCACTGTAACGCGTCGCCAACTCCTGCTCGAGAACCTCGACGCGCCCGCGCAACTCGCGCGCGTGCCGAGCGAGATCGTCGCGCTGCGACTTCAGCGCTTGATTGGCAACGCGCAGCTCGTGCTTGGCGCCGAGTTGGCGCATCCGGAACTGCCCCACCAGAAGTGCCACACCGATCCAAAGAATCGGCTGGCCGAGGACGCGCAGGAAGTAGGCAAACAGGTTCTCACCAATGTCCTGCTCGGGCAGCCCCGAGAACAGGGAAATCGCGATTGCGACGGCTGCGGCAATGAACCCGCTGATGGTGCCGTACTGGAGGCTGACGAGTAGAACCGGAATCCAGAACGGATGCGGCGACAGATCGAGGATCGCCAAGTTCGGGGTGAGCTTGTCGATGGCATAGATGAGCGCGAACAAGACGACGATTTCTGCAAGCGCGCTCAGCGGCGGCAGAATCGATACCCCGCCGTCGACGGGGGTCTTCCGGTCGGGTGTCTGCTGCGGTGCCGACGGGCCCGGCGCATCAGTGCTCACCGCGTCCTCCCGGCAGACATTTCAACGCTACGCATACACATCACTCCGACTTGCATAACCTGCTTCCAGTCTGATCCAGCTCGATTCCGCCCAACACACTGCCCGCGGGCTCATGCTGCGCGAGAACGGTGAGCGGCTTCCTATGCTGGCGGGGGCTGAGCACATCCGCGCCAGGCGCCGCTATTCCTTTTGGGCCATCGGCCGGATGATGGGCTTTGGCCGTGGGACATACCTGCTATGCGCGTGGGCACGTTCTTTGGCCTTCGCGCGCACGATGCGTTTGGACAGCGTTCGGCGACGTTTCTCGGCGCGTATGTGCCGGGTTCGGGCCTGACGCTGTTGCAGCGCCTTGGCCCGGGCGGCGCGCACCTTGTGCGTGCGCAATCGGCGCAAGGAAACGGTGCGCGCGCGCCTGTTGAGAGAACGCCGGGCTACGACGGCGAAACGGCCTGCGCGAGCCTTGGGGCCCTCGGCCGTGGGCGTCATGGTCGCCAGCAGCGGGGGCGCCCCGCGTGCGCGCAGCTTGGCGTCCGCGTGCGCCCCCTTGCCGGTCTCGCGCATCAGGCGCGCCCAAAGGGCGAGGCGCCAGGTATCGAGCGCGTCGGAGGAAACGCTATCGAGGATGTCGCGGGTCGTCGCTGTGGCGCCCTTGTTGAGTTCGACCATCGCGCTCAGAAGAGGATGGGCGACGATGGTGTCGGCATTCAGGGCCGCGCGAACGAGCTCGAACTCGTCGCGACGCCCGGTTGCGCCCAGCGCCTCGGCAATCTGGACCAGATCCTTCTCCGGCAGCTTTTCCAGGCCGAAGCGGCGCGCGCTCAGCAGTGCCAGTTCCGGCGCCTCTGCACCGAGGGCAGCTTCGATGAAGCGGGAGACCAAGGCAGATTGTTCGATGTCGCTGGCCTCGAGCCAGCCGCGCAGATAGGTACGGGCGGCAACCGTCTGGTCGCGCTCGAGCATCAATTCGGCCACTGAAAGGGACAGGGCATCACCCGGTCTGCTGGCGGCAGCGGCAATCTTCATCGCTGTGTCGTAGGCTTTGCGCTGACCCAGATATGCCATCAGGGTCTGGGCAAAGCGCGTGTCGGGCGCGCGCGCCAGCCAACCGATGGCGCGCCGCTTCACCTCGTCGGTTTGCTGCACGTCGAGAAGCAGCGTGGCGAGCATCAGCCGCTCGCGCGGATTGGCGAGCCCCTTGATGTCATCGACGTTGCGCAACAGGGCGAGCGCGCGAGGCTTGTTGCCGCTCGCCGCCTCGAGTTCTGCAAGACGGACGATGTCGCTGCCACGCCGGTAGCCTCTCCTGCGGCATCGCTCGATGGCCTCGCGTTCGCGGGCATACTGGCCGACGAGGCGAAGCTGGGCGATCAACTCCCGGCAGACGGGTTCGGAATAGCGTTGGGCAACGAGACGGCTCAAACCGGACAGATAGGCTTCGCCGTCCTGGGTGTCGCGGTAGAACTTCACCAGACGGCGCTGCAGGACAGTATCGCGCGGCCGGCTCTCGGCGAGCTTCTCCAGCATGAGGCGGGCCTTATCGAGCTGGCCGAAATGCTGGTAGAGCTGCTCGAGCTGGTAGAGCGTGCGCTGTGACCGGTCGCCTGCCTCGTATCGCCGCTCCAGCAAGGTCATGGCCCGCATGTTGTCGCCGTCGCGCTCGAGCATGGCGACGCGCTCGGCGTCACCAGGCAGCAGCAGGGCCCCGGCCACCGCGGCGCCGATGAAGATCACCGACATGACCACAAGATGTGTTTTGGACAGCGCACCCGCCGCATGCTTCAAGGTGTCAATCATGGCAGACGAACGACACCTCCACCGGTTCGCGCGCATCGGCTTGGAGGGCCAGCGCCAAAACGCCCGAAGAGTCGGCACTCACCGTCGCCGATGCGAGGGATTGCGCGCCGCGGCGCACCGCAACATCGAAGCGCCGCCCGGGTGCGGTGTCGAAGCGCATGTCACCGCGGCCGAAACCCTCTGCGGTCATGGAAAAGCGGCATGCATCACCGTTCACGTGCGACAGCCTCCAGCGGCTATCGTGTAGCCGGGGGCGCGTGCCTGCATCGCGCCTTTGTGCCTCGCTCTCATGGCGGGGGATCAAATGAATGGTGGCGTGCTCGACCGCGCGATCGAATGCGACATAGAGCGCGCCGTTGTGCCGGCTGCTTCCCAGAACACCCATGCTTGCGGCCATGTCGACACCCAGTTCGCCGGCATCATCGAAGCGAATCGTCTGCAGCGCGCCGCGGTTGCTCACCGACCACGCCGACGCATCGAGCTGCGTGATCTCGACTGAGAAGAAGTCATCGGCGATGGCGGCATAGTCGGAGGCCGCCATCGGGAGCAGCGGTGAAGCGCGTGCCATGTCGAGGAAGTGCTTTACGGCGGCCAGGGCGGCGGGCTTCTCGCCCGAGTACATGTGATAGTAGAGATTGAACGGCTTCAGGCGGCGTGGGCTCTCGGTATTCTTGATCGTCTCCTCCAACATGAAGAAGCCATAGTAGGGGCCGGTCCAATCGTTGGTGTAGGTGTTCTCGTTGGAGTTGGCGGCATAGATCTGGCGCTCCCTGCCGACCGGGCGCGAGATCGGGGGGACGTAGGCGACCGAGGGGAATTCCCGGTCGAACCGACTGTCGCCGCCGTTGATGTTGCGGACGCCCGCCAGGCGCGTTGCTCGAATTGCCGCTTCGAAGGGCGTGGTGTCGCCGCTCCACTGATAGATCATGGCCTTCTTGCCGGCCGGCGCGAGGCTTTCGGCAACCTTCAACGCGCCCATCACCTCGCTGCCCAGATCAAACGGATTTTTCAGGTAGGTGCGCGGCAGGTCGTCGGAGCCGGCGATATACTTGTTGGATCGCGTCACCGGCGCGGGCTTGCCAGCGAGGTCGTGCATGGCGGCGGTGAGTGTCTCGCGCCAGCTCTGCCCGGGGCGCTGGTAGGTGTCGATGAGGTCGATCTCGGCCTGGCGATCGTAGCGGGCGTAGAACATCCAGTTGAAGGGATGCGTGTGGGTGTGGCTCGCCACCTCGACCTGCGGCAGCGCAAACAGTTCGCGCCCGACACGTTCGGCGGCGGGGTGAGCGCCATACCTGGGATCGATATCGCAACCGATGAGGGCGACAGAAACCGGCAGGTCGGGATAAGCCGCGACAGCCTCGCGCAAGATGACTTCGGAGGAGAGCGCCCCGTTTGCCTTGTAGGCCTCGATCTCGGACTGATTGTTCCAGCCGTCACCGTCGATGTGGCTGAAATAGATGCGCCGTCCCGCAGCCGTCGTCACGTCGGGGATCGGAAACCGCTCCGCGCCCAGAGCCCTGGCAAAGAATGCGAACGGGTTCAAAACCCACATCTCGCGGTCCGCCGTCGGCTCGTAGTAGATGGTGAATGCTTCCGCAGCAAAGCCTCCGCGCGGCCCCGTCACGACGCCGACCGCGGGCTCGGCTTGTCGGGCATCCGGAACCGACAAGGCGAGGTGGATATCGAGCTGGTTTTTGCGATCGGGTAGCGGGCGCAGCACGGGGAATTCAGGCAGCGATTTGTCCAGCGGCCGCTCAAATCCGATCATGGCGCCATCTATCGACACGGGCGCAGCCGAAAAGCCCGTCTCGATGTGCTCCTTGTCGAAGGACAAACCCAAAATGGCGTAGAGGCGAATGGCGGCCTGTTCGAAGCGCTCGCTTTCATCGGGCAGAACGTCCCCCATGACGACGAGGCGCAGATCGCGCGCCTTAAGCGCTTCCTCGATCCAGGCGACGTAGGCCTCCGGCTGCTGCATCGGCTCGAGCAGCCAGGTCAAAATTGCGCGGTAGTTGTCGAGTTCATCGCCCACAGGCAGGGGCGCGTTGAGATCGCGATAGACGAGTTCGAAACCGAGATGGTTCAGCGGCATCTCGGCGAAGCGGTGCAGACGGGTATCGGTGGGCGTCGGTTCGGCGCGGCTGTCATAGAGTGCGAGAATCTTGCGCACGACCGGCTTGGGAGTGTAGCCGATTTCGATTGCCGATGCGGGGCTGCAGATGGCCGCTGCCAGCACGACGGCTGCGATGCCGGCCTGCCATCGTCCCCACCATGCTCGCAACAGGGATGCGGCGCAGCGACAATGGCGCCGGAACAACGCGCTCGTCACCCGCACAGCGGGCCCATCGTTGGCGCACAACGCCCTCACCATCGCCAGACAACGCCCCCTCAACTCAACATCGCACCCATCGGCGACGCGCTCATACCGAACGGCATGCGCGCGACTGCGATCGCAATTCGCCATCAGCCCGCAACCGACGCCCCTTGCGTCCCACCTTCAACTGACCAGTTGTGCTCTGTCGCTCGCACCCGATGTCACGGGCTCAATGAGCACCCGCAGACGACATGCAAATTCCTTTGGAGGCAACGTGCGCTGGCTGTTTGACGGCAAAGCCTGTGCCGTCCACTGATCACGGCATCCTTTATCAGACAACCCCGAACAGTACACAAGCCATAAAGGCATCAGAAAAACAGTACCTTGTCAGCGTGGATGATAATCCAGACGAAAGTTACTGCGATACCTGCGAACCACGCCTGCGTGTGCCGTTGACGGCGCCTGGGCACCTCGTCGCGCTGACGGCTGGCCAATGCATCATCCCCCTCATCTGTCATCTGGACGTAGCCACCGGCAAGGGGAAATAAGGATTGCGGGATCGGCGTGCCGGCCTGAGTGTGCCATTTCGGCGCCAGCCCCTTTTCCTTGCCCCACTCCTGGCCTATTGAGGCGGCCGCTTTCGAGCCCCCGTGTTCAATTCCTGAGGCTGTCCATGCGCTTCGCCATGCTTGCCCGCAACCCCAACCTGTATTCGCACCAGCGGATCGTCGAGGCCGCGGCGGAGGCCGGGCACAGCATCGACGTGATCAATACGCTGCATGTTCACATGAACATCACGTCGAACAGCCCGCGTCTGCGATACGGGGGCCAGGATCTGCCGCGCTACGATGCGGTCATTCCCAGGATTGGCGCGTCGATCACCCACTACGGTCTGGCGGTTCTGCGCCAGTTCGAGATGCAGGGTATCTATCCCCTCAACGAAAGCGTCGCCATTGGCCGCTCCCGCGACAAACTGCGCGCCCTGCAGATCCTGGCTCGGGCGGGCGTGGGCATGCCGACGACCGCCTTCGCACACGGCCCGCGCAAGGCCGAGGACGTCATCCGCGAGGTCGGCGGGGCGCCTGTGGTGATCAAGCTCCTGGAAGGCACCCAGGGCATG
>CAZDNY010000114.1:0-8473 GCA_964506885.1 uncultured Hyphomicrobiaceae bacterium
CCGATCGCGCGCTCCAGCGCGTCATGATCCCCGAACGGCACGTGATCGAAGCCCGGCGCCTCCGGGCCGAAGCCTTCCAGGTACTTGGCGTTGCCGCCGGCAGCCAGCGTCGCGATCGTGCGGCCATGGAACGCGCCCTCGAACGTCACGATCCGCCAGCGCTCCGGCTGCCCGTTGACGAAGTGATAGCGCCGCGCCGTTTTGATCGCGCCTTCGCACGCCTCCGCACCCGAGTTGCAGAAAAAGACCCGGTCCGCGAACGTCATCTCCACGAGACGTTCCGCAACGCGCTCCTGCCCTTCGACGCGATAAAGATTGGATGTGTGCCAGAGTTTTTCGGCCTGCGCCGTCAGTGCAGCGACCAGCCGCGGATGCGCATGGCCCAGCGCGTTGACGGCCACACCTGAGGCCAGATCGAGATAGCGCTCGCCCGAAGCCGTTTCGAGCCAGACGCCCTCGCCGCGCGAAAACACCAGATCCTGGCGTGCATAAGTCGACATGACGGCCGGTGCTGGCCCGGACCCGCGCGCGTCCACCACCACGGTTGCCGAGGCAACACGGGTTGCAGCATCCTGCCGTGAGGTCGGACCGCGCTCGGTCATCTCTCACATCCCTTCCCGGAAACCCGGAAACCAAAAAAGCCGCCATTTCCGGCGGCCGCGAAGGCAAAGTTGATAATCGGCCACACGCCATCTGTCAACGCAGGGCAGAATGGACCGTCTGCATTGAAACCTGTGAGCTTACTCACGGCCGCGCGGCGGCATGCCTTGTTTTCCGGGGATGGGCGAATCAGTCTGTTGCGGGTGTGCCACGTCGCCGTGTCAACACCTCCCGTCAAGCCCTGCTTCGTCTTGTAGGCACGAAACAGGATATTGTAGGGTGCTTCTCGTGACCGACGATATGTCGGCTGTTGCAGCCGCACCCGGCCGTCACGACGAAGCGGAACGACCTAAGCGCCTGCCGTTGGCGACTCATTTTCGCCGCTTCAACCTGTTTCTGTTCGTGTTCTCCGTTCGCGTAGGCCCCGATTGAGGGCCTTTGAGTGCGCGCGTCAGCGTCCGAGTGATCTCCCAGTAAGCGTCCTATCCGAGTCCGGTCTGCCTCCAGGTCTGGCGGTGCATTTTTGCGCCTGTCGAGGCTTTGCGCGGCGGCCGACACAACAACGAGTCTGGCCGCGTTGTGCGGACCAGCCAACCGACAGTCTGCAGGGAGCCGCAGTATGGCCTGGACCGACGAGCGCGTGGAGCTTCTCAAAAAGCTCTGGGCGGAGGGATTGAGCGCGAGCCAGATCGCTGGACGCATCGGCGGAGTTTCGCGCAACGCCGTCATCGGCAAGGTGCATCGCCTCGGCCTGTCCGGACGCGCCACCACCACCCGCATGAAGTCGCATCGCCCGCGTCCTCGCATGGCGCAGTCGCCCGCAAAACGTCCGCAAAAGGCGCGCTTCGCCCAGGTCGGCAATCCCGCCCTGCGCGCCCTCTATCAGCCCGACGCCGAACCGTTCGTGCCCGCCCAGGAAGAGCTGGTCATCCCGCTCAAGGAGCGCAAGAGCATCCAGACGCTCGCTGAGTGCCATTGCCGCTGGCCGATCGGCGATCCCCAGGCCCCCGATTTCCATTTCTGCGGCAAGACCAAGGTGGCGGGCCTGCCCTACTGCGAGTTCCACGCCCGCCGCGCCTACCAGCCGCCGCAGGCCCGGCGCCGCGATCCCGCACCCACGCCCCAGCCCGCAGCCATCGAGGCCGACGCGCCCAGCAAAGGCCCCAAGGTGGACGCCTGATCGAACTGACAAAACCCGAATGCGCCGCGGCTGTCGCCGCCGGCAGCGGGGGAGGCCGGAGCGAGCCGGGGGGCAGCTCCGGCCCTTTTTTTCGGCGAGCGCTCATTGCACGCGCTATGCGGCGCCGACATCTGCCGCCTCGAGCCCGCATGCGCGTGAAACGATCACCCCGCGACGGCGTCGAAGACCACGGCAAAGGTCGAGCCTTGCCCAGGCTGAGACTGGATTTCCAGTTCCCCGCGGTGCCGCGCCACGATGTGCTTGACGATCGCCAGCCCCAGCCCGGTGCCGCCCTTTGAGCGGCTTGCGCTGACCGACGGTCGGTAGAAGCGTTCCGTTAGACGCGGCAGATGCTCCTTGGCGATGCCCGGGCCGTTGTCCTGCACCGCAAGGCGCAGCCTGTCGCCCCGCCCGTTCTGGCCCGCAATCCGCGACACCGTCACCCGCACACGCACCCCCGTCCCGCCATACGTGAGCGCATTGTGGACGAAGTTGGTGATCACCTGGACGATTTCGTCGTGCTCGCCGCGGATCAGGGCTTCCCCGTCGGCGCGCTCCAGTTCGAGCTGCGCGCCTGACGCCTCCGCCATCGGCTCGACCGTGGCCAGAACATACTCAGCCACCTCGTTGAGTTCGACCGTGCCGCGCGGCATCACGTGCGCACGCATCTCCGCGCGGCTGAGCGAAAGCAGGTCGTCGATGAGCCGCGTCATGCGCTCCGCCTGCCCCGCCATCAAGCCCAGGAAGCGTTCCTGCGCCGCCGCATCGCCACGCGCCGGCCCCTGCAGCGTCTCGATGAAGCCGCGCAACGATGCGAGCGGCGTCCGCAGTTCGTGGGAGGCGTTGGCAATGAAGTCCTCGCGCATCTGCGCCAGCTTGTCCTGCTCGGTGAGGTCGCGAAACGTCACCAGCAGGAAGGGCGCGCCACGCCGTAGCTCCACGGCCGCAAGCTCGCTGAGACGCACCACGCGCGCCGCGATCCGGCGCTCCACCGGCAGGCGGTGGATCAGCACCACCACCTGCGGCCGGCCATCCTGGGCCGCGTTCTCTATGGCATCGAACAGATCCGGATTGCGCAGCCACCGGTTCAACGGCGCTCCCGCGCGGACATCGGGATAAAGCTCCAGAAACGGTGCGTGGACCTCCAGAACGCGCGACAGCGGATCGAGCACGACGGCCGCGTCCGGCAGGGCCGCCAGCAGCACTCGCCAGTCCATACCGGAACTCTTGCGCTGGCGTGCGCGGCCCGCCTCGAGATTAGCCCCCTCCCCCGCCAGTCCCAACTGGCGCTGCAGGCTGGCCAAAACCATTCTGAGCCGCGTCAACATTCCCTCGCTGTTCGCCTCCAAATCCGGCACCGGCATGGCCACACCTGCCCGGCTGCGCGCGGTTTCATGCTTCGCCGCCTTGTATCAACCTTATCGGAAAAATCCCAAGCGAAACCTCCGCTCCGCTCGCATGTCGCGGGCATCTTGAGTAGAACTTAAGACCTCGCAGACACGACACGCGCATGACACCCCGACGGGAGACCTGGATGGCCGACGCAAAAAAGCAGACCCGCGCCCAAAAGAGTGGCAAGAACGGCTCCAAATCCGCCGCCGCGGCCCGCACTGCGCCATTCGACATCAACGATCCCAAGCTTCCCGAAGAGATCGACCGGAAGGCATTGACGGGCGACGACTATCCCTACGACAAGAAATTGAAGCGGAAGGCCTACGAAAAGGAACTCGCCAAGCTGCAGTTCGAATTGGTCAAGCTGCAAAGCCACGTGCAGAAGTACGGCAAGCGCCTCGTCATCGTCTTCGAAGGTCGCGACAGCGCCGGCAAAGGCGGCTGCATCGCCCGCTTCATGCAGCATCTGAACCCGCGCCACGCCCGCTCCATCGCCCTTGCCAAGCCGACCGAGACCGAGCGCGGCCAATGGTACTTCCAGCGCTACGTGGCCCACATGCCGACAGCCGGCGACATCGCACTCTTCGACCGTTCCTGGTACAACCGCGCCGGCGTCGAGCGTGTCATGGGCTTTTGCACGCAAGACCAGCTCGCCGACTTCCTGCGTGATGCGCCCGAGTTCGAAAACCTGCTGATCCAGGACGGCATCCACCTGATCAAGTTCTACCTGACGATTGCCCGCGAAACGCAGCTCAAGCGTTTCCACGAGCGGCGCCACGACCCCGTCAAGCAGTGGAAGCTGACCGACATCGACCTGGCGGCAATTCCCAAGTGGGACGACTACACCGCCGCCAAGCACGACATGTTCCGCTTCACGCACACACCCACCGCACCGTGGACCGTGGTGCGGGCCAATGATCAGCGCCGCGCCCGCCTGGAAGCGATCCGCCACGTCGTCAACGCATTCGAGTATGCGGAAAAGGACACCAGCGTCGCCCACGCACCCGATCCAAAAATCGTTGGCTCCAGCGACGCCTTCTTCTTCGGCGACAAGAGTTGAGCGCCTCGTGAAGACATGCTCCGCGACAAAGCATGTTGACCTGATGCGTGACGCACTTCTTCAGCGCACCACCAGCAGTGGACACGACAGCGCCGCCCCCAGCGGCTTGAGATCACCCGTGCGCGGCACGACGAGCCCGCCATGCTCGACGATCACGAACCCCGGTCTCAACTGACGCAGCGCCTCGGCATAGACCGCCGTTCCCCCGCCCGCCCGGCCGAGCTCCACGATCACCGCGCGATGCCCGCCGGCCACCGTATGAATGACCTCGCTTTTGAGCCACGTCTGCGTCGCGCGGTTCGCCCCGGCAACGGCGAGCACGACGTCACTGCCGCTCGCCTGCGCCAGCCGCTCCGCCGTCCGCAGCATGCTGGTGATCCGCTCGGTTTCCTCGATGACGGCGACAACCGGCCCACGCGCGTCGGCCGCGCGCGGCCCCACGAGAACGACGCCCGTCATTCCGGTAACGCGTTCGAACAGCGCGTCGAGCCTCATCAGCGAATCCGCCGTGAACGGCTCGGCCAGCGCCACGACGTTCCACGGCCCCGACATCTGGCAGGCCGCCGCCAGCGCGCCAAGCGGCGTATCGTGAACCACGCGTCCATGGACCGGCACGTCGGCCTGTAGCGCCAATTCCGAAACGCGCCGCTGCATCTGACGCGCCGCCAGCTCGATTTGCCGCGCGATGCCGGTAACATCGATACCGGTCGGGCCAGGCCCCACCGTGCCCGGCTCGACGTTCCGCTCCACATCACGCCGTTGGTACTGGGAGCCCCGGATTTCGCGCACGAAGCTGTAGCCGGCCGCATCGAAGATCTGCCGGTCGTAGACGAAAAGGCTTTCGATCTCCGAATGAAAGGCCTTGGCAATTTGGATCGCTGCGCGAATGGCACACTCGTTGACCACATGCGTGCCGGTCAAACGCAGCACGACACGACCACGCCCTTCACCGCGCTCTGCCACATGTGCCGTCACGAACGTTCCTCCCGGCTTCCGTCAGCCGAAGCGATTGCGCCGATACCCCCGCGCATACCGGCCGGCAGCGCCTTCAGCCTCTGGGCGAACAGGTCCAGCTTGTCTTCCACCAGGCGGTTGAGGCTGCCGTCCGGAAAGCGCCCGTCCTCACCGCGTTCGCCAGCCGGCAGTCCCGTCAGGAGCGCTATGCCTTCATCAATGGTCGAGACCGGATAGATCGCGAAACGGCCCTCGCCGGCCGCCGCCACCACATCATCGCGCAGCATCAGGTGCTGGACGTTGGCGGCTGGCACAAGGACTCCTTGGTCGCCGGTCAGCCCGCGCGCGTTGCACACGTCGAAGAAGCCCTCGATCTTTTCGTTGACGCCGCCGATCGCCTGCACCTCGCCCCATTGATTGACCGAGCCAGTGACGGCAAGCCCCTGCCGGATCGGCACCTCCGCCAGCGCCGACAACAGGGCGTAAAGCTCGGCGGAAGAAGCGCTGTCGCCTTCCACCCCGCCGTAACTCTGCTCGAAGACGAGACTGGCCGCCAGCGCCAGCGGCTGGTCGAGCGCATAGCGCCCCGCCAGAAAACCCCACAGGATCATCACGCCCTTGGAATGCACGGGCCCGCCAAGCTTCGCCTCGCGCTCGATATCGGTGACACGCCCTGCGCCGAAACGCACACGCGCGCTGATACGGCTTGGCTTGCCGAACGAAAAACCGCCAAGCTGCAGCACCGAAAGCCCGTTGACCTGACCGACCTTCGCCCCGTCCGTGTCGATCAGAACGATGTTGCGCTGGATCGTCTCCTGCGCCCGGTCGCGCAACCTGTCGGCACGCTGGATGCGCCCCTCCACCGCACGCGCCACGTCCTCCGCCTCGATCTGAGTTCGCTCCGCCTTGCCAGCCCAGTAGTCGGCCTCTCGAAGCAGATCCGCGATATGCCCCACCTGGATCGAAACCTTGTCGCGATCATCGGCCATGCGCGAGGCCTCTTCGATCATTCGCGCCACGCCCGACGCGGCCACGGGCTTGAGCTCGTGCGTAGCCACGACCGACGCTATCAGCGCGGCGAACGCCTGATTGTTTTCCTCGCTGCGATCGATCGAATCGTCGAAATCCGCCTGCACCTTGAAGAGCCGCGTGAAATCGGGGTCGATCGCCGCCAGCAGGTAGTAGATTTCCCGGTCACCGAACAAGATCACCTTGATATCGAGCGGAATGGCCTCGGGCTCGAGCGTCTGTGTCGCCAGGATCCCGAACATTTCCGACGGCTGCTCGATGCGGATCTCACCCGATTTCAAGGTCCGCTTCAAAGCATCCCACGCGAACGGAAATGTCAGGAGCTTGCGCGCATCGACCAGCAGGAAGCCGCCGTTGGCCTTGTGCAAGGCGCCCGCCGACACGAGCAGGAAATCGGTGACCAGCGCCCCCATCTGCGCCAGATGCTCGATACGCCCGATGACATTGGTGTAGGTCGGATTGAGCTCCTCGTAGATCGGCGCGCCGACGGCGCCAGCGCGCTCGTCCGGTCCATCCGCGCGCCCCTCGTGGCCGACGATGACATTCACCAGATAGCGCCGGAAGCGTGCATCGCGCGAGGCATCGAGCGGCTGGCGCACGATATCCTCCTCGTCGGGCTGCTCGACGAACAGGCCGATTGAGCGCGCCAGATCGATCGCGACGACATCCAGATGGTCCACCACCTCAGACAGGTCGCTGATTGTCTCCCTGACATCGTCGAGCGCGTTGGCGACGACGACGCGGGCCACCTCTTCGTTGAGTTCGGCAATCCGCTGCCGTCGCTCCTTTTCCGCCCGGGGCGCCCGTTCCATGATCGCCTGCAAATCGTTTTGCAGACCTTCGATGCGCCGCGCCACATCCTCGCGATAGCTTTCGGGAAGCGAGTTGAACGTTTCCGGTTTCACCACTTCGCCGTCGTGCATCGGCGCCATCACGAAGCCTGTCGGCGTCTTCAGGATGGCGACGTTCTGCTCTTCCGCCTTGCGGTTGAGCGCAGCCAAAGCTTCTTCCGCCTCGGCACGAAACTCCTCGTCGATGGCACGCCGCCGCGTCTGGTAATCGTCCCCCTCGAACACCGCGGGAACCGTACCGCTCAATTCATCCAGCGCCGCGATCATGGCCTTTGCGAACGGCCGTGCCCGCCCAGACGGCAGTCGCAGCGCACGCGGCCGGTTCGGCGCCTCGAAGTTGTTGACGTAGATCCAGTCGTCGGGCACCGGCAAAGCCCGCGCGCGCTCCTCCAGGAACGATTTGACCGCGGTGCTTTTGCCAGCCGCAGCAGGGCCCAGCACGAACACGTTGAAGTCGAGCGCCTTCATGTCCGTGCCGAACGCTAAAGCTTCCAGTGCACGGTCCTGACCGATAAGCCCGGACGCCGCCTTCAACTCCGCAGTCGTCGCAAAACCGAGCGTATCCGGATCGACGGTCCGCCGCAGCGCGGATGCCGCAAGCGGCGCCGGAACCCCGCGCACCGTCGACGCATCCGTATCCTCGCCCGCCTGCGGCGCTGGCATCTCAGGCGCTTCCGCCTCGCCCGTCTTGGCGCCGGCCTTGGCAGGCTTGTCTCTCTGCAAATACTTGAAGATCATGGCATCCGGAATAATGAGCGTTCTGCTGGCTGGCGCAATGCGGCAGTAAAGCAGGCTCGGGCTCCGGCACCAGCCCGCGCTGCCACCTTCCCTAGGCCCCCCTGATCCGAATCGTGCCCGGAAAGCGGAATCCCATCACGTGATGGCGTTAGAATGACCAACGAGCAAAATCCGGTCGACCCCGAAACTGTACGGGCCTTGCAGGCCGCGCTGGCCGACGGTCGTCAATCCGACACTGCGGCAGCGATCGCACGCGGCGTTGGCCGCATGCTCCGTCGCCTGGGTCACGCGCACATCTCCGAACTCTCGCTGGCCAATGGCCGGCGCGCCGACATCGCCGCTCTGACCCGGTCCGGCGACATCTGGATTATCGAGATCAAATCGAGCCTGGAAGACTTCCGCACCGATACAAAGTGGCCCGAATATTGGGACTATGCCGACGTCGTCCTGTTCGCAGTGGCGCCCGATTTTCCCGCCGACGTACTGCCGCAAGACGCCGGCCTGATCCTCGCCGACCGCTATGACGGCGAGATCATCCGCATGCCGCAGATGCGTCGCCTGGCACCGGCGCGCCGCCGTGCCGTCCAGCTTTCCTTCGCCCGCGCGGCCGCGCTGCGTCTGGCCTACGCGCTTGATCCTGATCCTGAGCTTTATTCGCGGCTCGATTGA
>CAZDNY010000115.1:0-8465 GCA_964506885.1 uncultured Hyphomicrobiaceae bacterium
AGCATGCTCAAAACAAAGTGCATGCTTAGCTGAAGTGTTCACGGTTCAGCGTGAAAAGCATGTTGCATGCGAGCAGGACGCGCACGATCCAGCGCTCCGGCGAGCGCCGAAGAGCGGGATCAGGCACCAACGCTTGTGGTGCGGATGTCATGGGTGCTTCGCATCGGCACCTCCGCTGGTCGTTGTCGAAAAGGACCGCTTGAGCGATCCGGGCAACAAAAAACGCGCCGTCGAAATCGAGCCGGTGCGCGCTGTCTTATGACATTGCCGCACGATTGAAGCAAGAGTTTGGCGGCCTCACAGTCTCGCGAGCGTTAAGGCGCACATGTCATCTCTTAGTGGCACCCCGCCTCCAACAACTCCCGCGACACGTGCTCGGGCCGCACGCCTAAGCCGACGAGCCGCCCCGGCAGCCGCCGCAGCATCGGCACCGCGTTAATCAACCGCATCGGCCACGGCGGCCTGCTCAGTGTCTTTGCCGACAGCGTCGGCGCCACCATGCGCTCCTGCATCGCCACCTGCATGTACTGTGTTGCCTTGGTTGGAAATGTCCGGCGCTTCTCGACCGCAACAAGATCGGCATCGCTGACCCGCCCGTGCTTGAGCGGCGCCCACAAGCGGTTTGCCGCCGCCACCGCATCCTGAACAGCCAGATTAACACCGACCCCGCCCATCGGGCTCATCGCGTGCGCCGCATCGCCGATGCACAAAAGCCCGGGCCGGTGCCACGTCTCCAGCCGGTCGACTTTGACCGACAGAAGCTTCACATCATCCCAACTCGCGATCTGCTTCGTGCGTGCCACCGAAACCTGCGCCAGCCACGCCACCTCTTCGCGGAACTGCTCCAGTCCTTTCGCGCGTACACGCTCCACGCCGCCCTTTTCGAACACGTACGCGCACTGCCAGTAGTCGCCGCGGTTGAGCTTGATGAAGATATGCCCGGGCTCGATCCGGCCGAGCGAGTCGTCCCTGTCATCGCGCGACTTGTCGAGACGGAACCACAGCACATCCATCGGCGCGCCAAGGTCGCACACCTTCATGCCGGCCTTCTCGCGCACGATCGAACCGCGCCCGTCCGCAGCAACGATCAAATCCGCTCGAAACGTATGCCGCCCATCTGGTGTTTGCGCCACCACGCCGGCCACCGTGTCATCCTCGACAACGAGGTCCACGGCTTCAGCCTGCATCTCCAGATGGAAACCCGGATACGCCCGCCCCTTGTCGGCGAGGAAGTTCAGAAAATCCCACTGCGGCATCATCGCGACATAGGGCGCGGCCACCGGCAGATGCGAAAAATCGACCAGATCCATCTTGGAACCGGCGAAGATTACGCCAAGTCTCGGCACCTTCTGATGCGGCAGCTTCAGGAACTGATCGAGCCAGCCCAGTTCGTGCATCACCTGCATGGTCGAGGGATGGATCGTGTCACCGCGGAAATCACGCAGGAAGTCGGCATGCTTTTCCAGAACGCGCACACTGACACCCGCGCGCGCCAGGAGCACGGAGAGCATCAGTCCGGCGGGACCGCCACCGACGATGAGGCATTGGGTCTTGTTCTGATCCCTCATGGGCAACTCGCAGATTGTGACAGTTGAAGTCTGCCACATGCCCATGTCAGCAATCGGACCGCTGTTTCGCCCGAAACTGACAGGGCCGATGCGCCACGACAGGCGCGAGCGCTAACGCGGCGATGCAGCCTGCCCCGCCTGCCCGATCCGAGCCATCAGTCGGCCGTGCTTGTCGGCGGGAATACGCACAGTGAAGACGGCACCGCCGTCCTCCCTCTCCTCGATGGCCACCACGTCGGCGTTCTCATAAAGCCATGCCCGCAGCTTGCCATCGCCCGCCGCGAGCGCCACTGTTTCGATCCTGTCGCTGGCGCCGAGCCGTGCATCGACGGCATCGAGCAGCACGGCGAGCCCCTCCCCCGTCATGGCCGATACAAGCACCGGCCGCGGCGTCTTGAAGCGCGCCGCATTCTCCGCTTCCGCGCGCGTCACCGGCGACAGCCGGTCAACCTTGTTCCAGACTTCCAGCACGTGGTTCTCGGCCGGTGTCAGATCGATACCGAGACTCTCCAGAACCTCGTTGACGTCGTCGGCCTGCGCCTGCGTCTCCTCGTGGGATATGTCGCGTACGTGCAGGATCAGGTCGGCATCGATCACCTCTTCGAGCGTCGCGCGGAAGGCGGCCACCAGCATCGTCGGCAGGTCGGAAATGAAGCCCACAGTATCCGACAGAATGACACGCCGCCCGCTGGCGAGCTTCACCTCGCGCATGGTCGGATCGAGCGTCGCGAACACCTGATCCATCGCCAGCACGTCGGCACCCGTCAGCCGGTTGAAAAGCGTCGATTTGCCCGCGTTCGTGTAGCCGACGATGGCGACGACGGGATAAGGCACCTTGCGGCGGCCGGCGCGGTGCAGTTCGCGCGTGCGCACGACCTGTTCGAGTTCCTTGCGGATCGCGTCGATCCGGTCCTGCAACATGCGCCGGTCGAGTTCGATCTGCGCCTCGCCCGGACCGCCGAGGAACCCGCCGCCGCCGCGCTGGCGCTCCAAGTGGGTCCAGGCGCGCACCAGCCGGCCCTTCTGGTAGCTCAAATGCGCCAGCTCGACCTGCAGGCGGCCTTCACGCGTGCGCGCCCTGGCGCCGAAGATTTCCAGGATCAGCCCGGTACGGTCGAGCACCTTCGCATTCCAGGCCTTCTCCAGGTTGCGCTGCTGCACTGGTGAGACTTGGTGATCGACGATGACGAGGCCGACCTCCTGCTCGGCCACGAGCCCGGCGATCTCCTCCACCTTGCCCGAACCGAACAATGTGCCGGCCTTCGGATTGGGAACCGGAACGATCAGCCCATCGACGACGTGCAGTGAGATCGCCTCGGCGAGACCGATCGCTTCGGACAGGCGATCCTGCGGCGAATGCATCGCCACCCGGCGCGCATTGCGCCGCCTGGAACTGCTGCTCTCCGCGTTGGCACCGGCGGTTGATGGTGCGCTCAGCGCGACATCGCCAGCCCGCGCCGGCAGAACCGGCACGAGCACCAGCACACGCTCTGTCCCCGGCGGCGACGCTCCAGGATCCTCTCCTGCAGCGGCTCGCGCCGATTTCAAAGCATCTGATGCCTTCGTATCGATCGGCTTACGCCCCTTATCGGGCCGTCACTGGCCTTCTGCCGGATCGGAATCCATCAGATGGACAGGCTGCCCAGGCATGATCGTCGAGATTGCGTGCTTGTAGACGAGTTGCGAATGACCATCACGTCTCAGCAGCACACAAAAGTTGTCGAACCACGTAACAATGCCCTGCAACTTCACCCCATTGATGAGGAAGATCGTCAGCGGTGTCTTGTTCTTACGAACGTGGTTGAGGAATGTATCCTGGAGGCTTTGAACTTTGTCTGCCGCCATCGTTTTTTTCCACCCTAGTTCAGTTTATAGCCGCGATATTTTTTCCGTGCCGAACCGCCCCATTCCCTTTGAGATTGTTCCCTGTGAAATATGGCAAGCCGCCCACCTCACGCCAGAAGCTTCCAGCGAGGTGCGAGCCGGCTCATCGACAACTCCGGTTTGGCGACACTAGCCCGTCTGGTACGCCAAAAGCAAAGCCAAACACCGGCACCGGACCTAGGCAATACGACGCATATGCCATACTCCTGAGCAGCCTGCCCGAAGCCGCATCACGGGGTCCAGCGGGCCACTTCGCGGAATATTTTTCTGAGCTTCTGGCTGACAGCCCCTGGCTTGCCATCCCCGACCGGCACCCCGTCGATCCGCACCACCGGCATGACCGTGTTGGTGGCCGATGTGACGAATGCTTCACGCGCCGCGCGCGCTTCGTCGACCGTGAAGGACCGCTCCGCGATTCCCAGCCCCTCGCGCGCAATCGCATCCATCACCGTTGCACGCGTCACACCCGGCAGCAGCGCGTGCGACAAGGCCCGTGTGACGAGTTCGCCGCCGCTCGTAACGATCCAGGCATTCGACGAGGCCCCTTCCGTGATGTAGCCGCCCTCGTCGACGAGCCATGCCTCCTTGGCGCCCTGGCGTGCCGCCTCGCGCTTCGCCAGCACCGCAGGCAGCAGCATCACTGTCTTGATATCGCACCGCTTCCAGCGGATGTCCGGCAGCGTCACCACTGAGATCCCGGTCTCCGCCTGTGCCGCCGCGCGACCGGGCGGCTGTGAACGTGCCAGGCACACCACCGTCGGCGGCGTACCATCGGCCGGAAATGCGAAGTCGCGCGGTCCCGCCCCCCGGCTCACCTGCAGATAAACGAGGCCATCGCGAACGCGATTGCGCCGCACCGTCTGGTGCAGAACCACCTCCAGCGCCTTCAGGCTCATCGGCATGGTCATCTGCAATTCGGCAAGCGAGCGTTCTAGGCGCGCCAGATGGCGTTCCAGGTCGACGATGCCGCCGCACCGCACCTCGCACACTTCGTAGACCGCATCGGCAAACTGGAAACCACGGTCCTCGGCATGCACGAAGGCCCGGGCGTAGGGCCGGTAACGCCCATTGACATAGACAACGCGGGTCACAGGCTATTGCCTCGCTCAGAAATAATCGGGACTGACGCGGAACATCTGTTCCACCTCGCGCACATGGTCGGCGCGCGCAAACAGAACGACCCGGTCCTTCACTTCCAGCTCCGTTGCCCCGGTCGCCATCATCACCTTGCCGTCACGCAGGATGGCACCGAAGCGGATGCCTTCCGACGTCTTGTAGTCACGCAGCGGCCGCCCCAGGACGGGCGCCGTCTCCAGGACTTCCGCCTCGATCAGCTCGCCGGCGCCATTGTGCACCGAGTGAACACCGCGAATGCGCCCGCGCCGAACGTGCTGCAGCACGCGGCTGACCGTGATGGCCCGCGGATTGACCTGCGCATCGATGCCCAGCGAACGCACCATGCCGGCGTAGTTGGCCGAGTTGACCAGAACCATGTTGGATCGGCAGCCCAGCTGCTTGGCCAGCGCAGACGTCAGCAGGTTGACCTGATCGTCGTTGGTAACCGCGACGAGCGTATCGGCCGCCGAGATCTCAGCCTCCCGCAGCACGTCCTCCGACAGCGCCGAGCCATGCAGCACGACCGTCCGCTCCAGTGTCTCGGCGATGTGAACCGCGCGTTCGCGCGACACTTCAATCACCTTGATGCGAATGTTGGGCTCGCGCTCTTCGAGTTGCTTGGCGATGTAGAGACCGATATTGCCGCCACCGGCGATGACGATCCGGCGTGCGCGCTTTTCCTCGTGCCCGAAGATCTGCAACGTGCGCGCGATCTGGTCGGACGGCGTGATCACGTAGGCCTCGTCGCCCTCCTGAAGCTGGTCCTGACCGTGCGGCACGAACAATCGCCCTTTGCGCACCAGCGCCGCAGTAATTGCCGGCAGGTCGGGAAACAGGCTGGCGAGCTGGGTCAGCGGGGTTTCCAGCACCGGGCATTCGGGTCCACACGCAATACCCAGAACCGAGATCTTGCCGTCACCGAAGCTTACCGTATCGAAGGCGCCGGGCAGTTGCAGCCGCCGCAGGATCATGTTGCCGACTTCGATCTCCGGCGAAATGATGAAGTCGATCGGCATTGCCTCGCGCGCAAAAAGCCGCCGCCATTCCTTCGCCAGATAGGTCTGCGCACGCACGCGGGCAATCTTGGTCGGAATGTCGAACAGCGTGTGCGCGACCTGACAGGCGACCATGTTGACTTCGTCATGCAGCGTAACCGCAATCAGCATGTCGGCCTCGCTGGCGCCGGCCCGCTCCAGCACGTCGGGATGTGCCGCGTTGCCATGCACGGCACGCACCTCCAGCACGTCGTTGGCGCGCTGCACGAGTTCCGCGCTGGCGTCGATGATCGATACGCTGTTGCCTTCCGTCGACAACCTCTCGGCAATGCCGGTGCCGACCTGTCCCGCCCCGCAAACGATGACCTTCATGTCAATCCTGCCATCCGCCTCGCCGCCACTGACCGCCCGAAGCACGTTATCGAAGTCGGCACCGCAAGCCCTGGCATGCTGCGGGCAACATCATCATCAAGGCGCCACTGCTGATGTGCAATGTCCGCCCGCCCGACCCGCGCTCACTTGTCGGCCGGAGGCGGCGCACCGGGCGAGGACGTGCCGCCACCGCCGCCCCGATGCTCGGACGAAACGCCCAGAGCCCTGAGCTTGCGATGCAAGGCTGAGCGTTCCATGCCGACAAACTCGGCCGTGCGCGAGATGTTTCCGCCGAAACGGTTGATTTGCGCCAGCAGGTACTCGCGCTCGAAAATCTCTCGGGCTTCGCGCAGCGGCAGGCTCATCAGGTGTTCCGCGCCCCCGTTGACCGGCAGCGGCACGTTGGAACCGATCTCTTCGGGCAGCATGTCGGCGGTGATCATGGCGTTGGGCTCGCCGCCCGCCAGGATCATCAGCCGCTCGATGTTATTGCGCAGTTCGCGCACGTTGCCCGGCCAGTCGTGCGCCTGCAGCACCGCGATGGCATCCTCGCCGATCCGCCTGGGTGCCAGGCCCGAGGTATTGGCGACGTGGTTGACGAAGTGCTCGATCAGTTCGGGAATGTCGTCGCGGCGCTCCGCCAGGCTCGGCACCCGCAGCGGCACCACATTGAGCCGATGGTAGAGGTCTTCGCGGAACCGCCCCTCGGCCATCTCCCGCTCGAGGTCCCGGCTGGTCGAGGAGATGATGCGCACGTCGACGGCGACCTTCTGCGCACCATTGAGCCTCAGGAACTTCTGCTCCACCAGAACGCGCAGCACCTTGCCCTGCGTCTCCAGCGGCATGTCTGCCACCTCGTCGATGTAGAGCGTGCCTCCGTGTGCTTCCTCCAGCGCGCCGACCTTGCGCGGCGTGCCGGCGCGATCCTCGATGCCGAACAACTCCTCTTCGACGCGCTCAGGCGCCATCGCCGCCGCGTTCAACACCACGAACGGCCCATCCTTGCGCGCCGACTTCACATGAATCACACGTGCCGTCAGCTCCTTGCCCGTGCCTGACGCGCCCCGGATCAGGATGCGGCTGTTGGTTGGCGCCACGCGGTCGATGTGGTTGCGCAGATGATTGATCGCTGCCGAATGTCCGACCATCTCGGTCGACACCGTCGAGCGCTCGCGCAACTCCCTCACTTCGCGTTTCAGCTGCGAGGCCTCCAGCGCGCGCAGCGTCACCAGCAGCAGCCGGTCCGCCTTGAACGGTTTCTCGATATAGTCGTAGGCACCGCGGCGGATCGCCGTAACGGCCGTCTCGATGTTGCCATGACCGGAGATGATCACGACGGGAAGATCGGGATATGTGGCCTTGATGGCCGAGAGGACCTCGAGCCCGTCGAGCCGGCTGCCCTGCAGCCAGATGTCCAGGATCACGAGGTTGGGACGGCGGTCCTCGATTGCCCGCAGGGCTTCGTCGCTGTCGCGCGCCAGCCGGGTCTTATGGCCTTCGTCTTCGAGGATACCGGACACGAGGTCCCGGATGTCGGCCTCGTCATCGACGATCAGGATGTCAGCGGCCATCGGATGCTCCTTGGTCGTTCTTCACTCATGTCCCGGGGGGTGGGACCTTGGATCTCGCTTGATCGGCGCGCTCCCTATCGGCAACGCATCGAAACTCGACGTCTGTATTCCTTTTTCAGCGGGTCATCGCCGGCCCCTCGCCAACCGGATATTGCCCACTTGTGTCATCTGTTCCATTACGCCTGCATGCCCTCTCTTGCCGCATCGCGCGGCTCACCATCATCTCCCGGTTCATCGGGAACACGATCGGCACGCGGCGGCGCACCTGTCAGCGGCAGCACCATGCGCACCCGCGCACCTTGACTGCGCCCGGGAGCCGTCGGTGCGTCATCCAGCAGCAGCGTACCGCCATGCTGCTCGGTGATCTTGTGGACCATGGCGAGGCCCAGTCCGGTTCCCTTGTGCCCCTTCGTCGTCACGTAGGGTTCCAGCAGCCGCATTCGATTCTGCTTGGGAAAGCCTGCACCGTTGTCGATCACTTCAATCGTCGCGCGGCCTTCATTGGTCGAGATGCGCGCCTCCACCATGCCCGTCCAGTTGGCATCGCCTGCGTGCGCCTCCGCATTCGCTTCCACGGCCTCGGTCGCGTTCTTGACCAGATTGGTCAGCGCCTGTGTGACCAGCCGGCGATCGTAGCTCGTGATGATGGGAGTATCGGGCATGTCGATCCTGTAGGTGACATTGGGATGCCCCTCGCGGAACAGCAGTATCGGCTCCTGGATCGCATGACGCAGGTCGTCCTCCGCCATTTCCGGCTTCGGCAGGCGCGCAAATGACGCAAACTCGTCGACCATGCTCTTGAGATCCCCGACCTGCCGAACGATCGTATCGGTCAGCTTGTCGAACGTCTCGCGGTCCTCGGTGATGACCCGCCCGTACTTGCGCTTGATGCGCTCGGCCGACAACTGGATCGGCGTCAGCGGGTTCTTGATCTCGTGCGCGATACGCCGCGCCACGTC
>CAZDNY010000116.1:0-4626 GCA_964506885.1 uncultured Hyphomicrobiaceae bacterium
GTGCGCACGAGATCGAGCCCACCGAGCCGGCGATCGTCCCCGCCATGGCGCGGCGCACTGCGAACCGGCATGTCGTGGCTGAGCAACGACCTGAAACTCTTGAGCCAGGCATCGCGCTGGAGACCCGCGCCCCCACGCAGAACGACGCCGCCGAGCGCGACGGGATCGACAGCCAGCAGAGCCGCTACCCGCCTGGCATCTTCACTCACCCCACTCCCGAAGCCGGACCGGCCCGCTGGCAAGGCCGCTTGCAGAATTTGTGCCCCTTTCATCCCGCACGCCTTTCCAGCCGCGGTGTAAACAGATCAGCAAGCGCCCGCTCGACGCGCGCCGTCGAGCCGGCTTCATCGAGCGGGTCGCGGCGCAGACGATGCCGCAGGGCGATCGCCGCAACACGGCGCAGATGGTCATCGCAGATTGCGTCGGCTTGCTCGAGCGCGGCTAGGGCGCGCGAGGCTTTGAGCAGCGTAAGCTCTCCGCGCAGGCCGTCGGTCTTCAAGGCAATGCAAAGTGCTGCGGAATGCTCAAGAACCTGCTGGGGTATTTCGACCCGATCGAGCCGGGTCCTCGCTTCAAGAATGCGATCGCGTTGTGCCAGGTCGGCGTCCCGCCAGTTGCTGCAGAACGCCTCTGGCTCGCGTTCGTAAGCATCGCGCCTCCGCACGATCTCGATCCGCGTTGCTATATCGGCCGGCGTCGTCACCTCGACGCAAAGACCGAAGCGGTCCAGCAGCTGGGGACGCAAGTCCCCTTCCTCGGGATTGCCGCTTCCCACCAGAACGAAGCGCGCCGGGTGGCGGATGCTCAGACCTTCGCGCTCGACGATGTTTTCTCCGGTCGCTGCCACATCGAGCAGCAAGTCGACGAGATGATCCTCCAGGAGGTTCACCTCATCGATGTAGAGGTAGCCGCGATCCGCGCGTGCCAGAAGCCCCGGCTCGAATGCCTTTACGCCCTGGGTCAACGCACGCTCGAGATCGAGCGCTCCGACGATGCGATCCTCGGTCGCGCCGAGCGGCATGTCCACCACCGGAACCGGCCGCATTTCGGTCCCAGCCGCGCCTGGACCTTCGCAGGCCTGACAGTTCTCGCCCTTCATCAGACAGCGCGCACTGCTTTCGCAATTGTATGGACACCCAGCCACAACCGGCATCTGCGGTAACAGGCCCGCGAGCGCCCGGATCGCTGTCGACTTTCCGGTCCCGCGATCGCCGACCACGAGCACACCGCCGAGCAGTGGGTCGACCGCGGACAAGAGCAGCGCCTCGCGCATCTCGTCCTGGCCGACGATGGCGGAAAATGGAAACAGCGGTTTCATCGCGAGAACCTCCGAATTTCACTGACCCGCAAGCGGCGATCGTGCGGCCTGCCCCAATGTGCCCGCCGCCACAGGCTCGACGGCGGCAGCAAGCGCGCGGTCGCGTCCGCCGGTTGTCAGGCGTTCGGGTAGTCTGAAGAAGACAGTCTCATCAATTCCGTCGAGAACGCCCAGTGACACCATGCGCAAGCTGCCCAGGTGCTCGACGACGGCCTCCACCAAATGCTCGGGAGCAGACGCGCCGGCGGTCACGCCCAGTGTTGCAACGCCGTCGAGCGACGCCGGATCGATTTCGGAAACGTCGCTGACGAGATAGCTTGGAATGCGTTCTCTCTCGCCCAGCTCGCGTAGACGCGTCGTGTTCGAACTGTTGGGCGAGCCCACGACGATCAGGGCCTCGACGCGCTCGGTGAGCGCCAGCACAGCCTTCTGGCGGTTCTGAGTTGCATAGCAGATGTCGCGCGTATCAGGACCGACGATTTTCGGGAATCGCGCGCGCAACGCGCTGATGATCTCCTGGGTATCAAGCACGCTCAGCGTGGTCTGCGTGACGTACGCCACCTTTTGTGGATCTGCGACCTCAATACGCGCAACCTCGGCGACCGTTCCGATCACGTGCACACGCCCGTCGATCTGTCCGCAGGTGCCCTCCACCTCGGCATGGCCGGCATGGCCCACCAGGACGATGTCATAGCCAAGGGCAGCATAGCGCCCGCCCTCCCTGTGCACCCGCCGCACGAGCGGACACGTCGCGTCGATCACGTCGAGGCCCCGGCTGGCGGCATCCTGTTCGACCTGGCGTGAGACACCATGCGCACTGAAAATCGTCACGGCGCCGGGCGGCACTTCGTCGACCTCATCGACGAATACCGCGCCTTTCTCGACGAGCCACGCCACCACCTTTTCGTTGTGCACGATGTGGTGGCGCACATACACCGGCGCGCCATGAAGCTCGAGCGCCCGTTCGACGATATCGACAGCGCGCACAACCCCCGCGCAGAAGCCGCGTGGTCTCGCCAGAATGACACGGAGGGGCTTCAAGTCGTATGGCATCTCCCCCCCCTGTCACGGCCCCGAGGACGCCTTGCATCGCATTTGCTGTGGCCGCCGCCGATCACATTCAAGACGCGCCCTATTGATGGCGCCACCGTCCGGCCAGGTCCGCCAGATGCGCGATCAGGGCCGCAAGCAGGGCGGCAGCAACCTGGTTCCACGGTTCTCCGGTCAGTGCAAGCCGCACCGCAACCATGAGGCAAACGCCGGCAATCAGGTTGGCGAGCATGCGCACCAGTCCGGGACCGATGCCGAACTTGGACCGCAGCAGCGCAAGTGCAACCGCCTCCACCACGACAGCGAGCAAAATCAGATCGACGATACGCCCGCTCGCAAACAGACTCTGCATGGGGCGTCCCTCTTATAGCGAATGAAGCATCGGCTGTTGCTGGCGGTATCATCATGGCGGCACCAGACCGCACAGGTGAGCCAGGTCCTTGACGAAGATCTTTGCATGAGCCGCCGGGCGCGCTCTGACCAGGCGCTTGTTCATGTAGGCGTCCCAGGTCAGTTTCTGGACGTCCTCGTCGCGGCACATGCTCACGAAGCGCTCGCGACGCTTGTCATTCGCGTACCAGAAGTATTGCATGATCCCGAGCACCCAGAACACACGCCCGTGTTCCTTCATGAAGCGCTTGCGCGCACTCGCCAGCGCACCGGCCCGGCCTGTCGCCAGCCTCTCGTAAACCGCTTGCGCCGCGAGTTGCCCGCCGACCATCGCGTAATAGATGCCTTCGCCGGAGGACGGTGCGACCACCCCGGCGGCATCGCCCGCCAATACGACGTCGTTGCCGTTGTCCCAGCGTTTGAGAGGCTTCAGGGGAATCGGCGCACCCTCGCGCCGCAGTGTCCGGCTTGCTGCAAGACCCGACGCGCGCCTCAGATCGGCAACGGCACCGCGCAACGAAAATCCTTTCACCGCCGAGCCCACGCCGACGCTTGCGCACGAGCCGTGCGGAAACACCCAGGCGTAGAAATCCGGCGAAAGCCTGCCATCGTAGTAGATATCGGCGCGCAACGGGTCGAATTCGGCCATCGCGCTATGCCCGTGCGGCGACTCGATAATCTCGTGATAGGCAAATACATAGGGAATACGGCCGGCACCGGGTACGGTCTGGCGCGCGACCGCGGACAGCGCCCCATCTGCGCCGATCACAGTGCGGGTGCGCACCTCGACGTCATGCGTCCCAGTCCCGGACGGTGTCGGCGCACTGTAGCGGACGATGGCGGAGCCGTCGCGGTCCCGGTCGATTTGCACGAAACGCCCCTCACGTCGCTCCGCGCCGCTGTGAACCGCACGCTGGCGCAGCCACTCGTCGAAATCCTGCCGATCGACCATGCCCACGAAGCCACCCTCGATCGGCATGTCGACGCGACGCGCCGATGGCGAGAACATCCGAGCCGATCGGACCTTTGCGACGAGTAGGCGATCGGGAATCTCGAAGTCGCGGATCAGGCGCGGCGGGACAGCACCACCGCACGGCTTGATGCGTCCGGACTTGTCCAGCAGGAGCACATCGAGCCCGCTACGTGCTGCGTTCTCGGCCGCGGTTGCACCGGCCGGCCCCCCGCCAACCACCACCACGTCGAATGTCTTTCGTACGGACATGTGGCGCACTCCGCGGCGCTTCAACGGGCCTGCTCAACAGCTCCGATGGGCTGAATGGAAAACTCGCTCGAGGTGACCTCCCGCGACGACGGGGCCACCGGGGCGATGCAATGCGCTGCGAGCCGCGACGCAACGAGGAAGAGCAGCGCCTCGGCTGCGAACACGAGGCCGAATGCCGCGGCCGCGTCCATGCCGCCTGCGCGCAACGCATCGACGGCTGCTGCACCGGCAAATCCGCCGACACCGAAGGCGATGGCCTGCGCCGCTCCCCAAAGCCCCATGCGCACGCCCGTGCGCGACACCGATGCCTGGCCGGCCAGTTGCATCATCGCGCCGATGGCCGCAACTGCGAACGCACCGTTGGCCACGCCGAGCAAGAACACCGAAGGCTTGAGTGGCCAGGTGGGAGTCATCAGTCCGCCAATCGCCAGAGCCATCAAGGCCACGAAAGACGCGATGCAGCCGCCGATGGTCCAACCGCGCAACGTCCCGATTCCGAGCCCGGCGCTGCCGACGACAGCAACCAGCACCATTCCCGTGAAGACGCCACCGTGCTGGAGCCCCGCAAGCTTGGTCGACTGTCCCGGCGTGAAGCCGTAGACGATGCCTGCATAGGGTTCCAGGATGAGATCCTGCATGCTGTAGG
>CAZDNY010000116.1:4636-8463 GCA_964506885.1 uncultured Hyphomicrobiaceae bacterium
ACGAAGACTGTGAAGCGTCGCGCGACCGGATCGGCCCAGACCTCGGAGAGAGCGATCCTGAACGGCACCTTCGGCCCATCGTCCGGACGTGTCACCCGCTTGCCGGTCGCATACCGCCGCTCGATGCCAATCAATGCCACGATGGTCACGCCAACAGCCAGCGCAGCGATCACCGTGGTCACAGCGACCAGCCGCATCGCGGAAAACGGGTCGAGGTAATGCCCGGCTGTCGTCGCCGTGACGACGAACCCTGCGATCATCATGAGCCATACGATGGTGGCTGCAGCTCCGCGCCGCTCCGGAGCAACCGTCGTCGCCAGCAGCGCCAGCAAGGAAGTGCCCGAGGCGCCCACGCCGATTCCGATCAGGCCGAAGGCCACGATCGCCAGCGCGATCCCGCCCGCCGTGGTCTGCCCCATGAGTGCCGTGGCCAATGCTGCAAGGACGCCGCCCGCAGCCAGGATGGCCATGCCCGCGATGATCCAGGGCGTGCGCCGGCCGCCGACATCGGAGCCATGACCCCAGCGCGGCCGCAGCACCTGCAACGCATAGTGAAAGCCGACCAATGCCCCAGGCAGTATCGCAGGCAGAGCCAGTTCGACGACCATCACGCGGTTCATCGTCGAGGTGGTGAGGACAACAATCGCGCCCAAGGCCGTTTGCACGAGCCCGAGGCGCACGATACCTATCCAACCCAATCCCGGCCCGATCATGGTCCGCTCCCCAACAACGACCGCACTGCCAACGCCGCAGCGAGCATGCCAAGCACGTAGAGGGTAACACCGGTCGCGTTGTACCAGGGCGCCAGGGCGCGCGGATCGCTCAACAGCCGCCGCATAAGGAAAAGCTGGATGAGGACCGACAGCGCCACCACAGAGCCGTGTACGGGCGTACCCCAGACGAAAAGGAGAGCAACGACGACCAGCTGCGGCAACGCCATGACGGCGCAGGCCAGCAACGCTGCGCGTTCAGCACCCAATTGCACCGGCAACGTTCGCACGCCCATCAGCTTGTCGCCTTCGATGGACTTGAAATCATTCAGGGTCATGATGCCGTGCGCGCCAGCAGAATAAAGCAGCGCCAGCGCAACGATCATGGCGTCCGGCATCGTACCGAGCATGATGAGCGCGCCTGTGAACCACGCCAAGCCCTCGTAGCTCAGTGCCACCGCCGCATTGCCCCACCATCCATCGCTTTTGAGACGCAATGGCGGCGCGCTATAGGCCCACGCCAGCGCAAGCCCGATGATCGCCACCATCACGCCGAGCGGTCCCAGCGCCGAAGCGACCAGAAGCGAAAGCAGCGTGCCGGCGACCGCGATGTGCAGACCCATCCGGCCCGGGATACGCCCTGACGGAATCGGCCGGCCCGGCTCGTTGATCGCATCGACATGGCGGTCGAACCAGTCGTTGACGGCCTGACTTGTCCCGCACACGAGCGGCCCCGCCAGGAGCACGCCGGCAAGCGCCACCGGCCAGCGCACCTGATCGAACGGAACGCCCGACGAAACGACACCGCAGCCCAGCGCCCACATCGGCGCAAACCACGTAATCGGCTTCAGAAGCTCGATCACCGCGCGCGGATCGGTCCTCGCAATATGGAGCGTTTCTTGCGTCATGCCGCCCAGAGTAGGGATCCGGCCGCAAGAGTGTCAATTTGTTTTTACATTTTGCGTGTCAGTTTTTATGTCACACATCACAGATACCATCAGTGTCTCCCTCGACGGTTGCAGCAACTTGCACTAGCTTATCTGAGGTTTATCGGGCCCGGACATGTAGAGCGGTCGAACTCGGGAGATGCGGACATGACAACAGTATGGAACCCCAACCTGCTCACCGTTGCAGGCCTGATCATCATGGCTTGCGGCTTGGGCCTCCTCGGCAAGGCGCTCTTGTCCGCGGTCTCTGCCGTGACGGCGTCGGCACCGCGAGCGGCGGCGAAGGCCCGCGTCGACTTGTCCTTTGCAGCGCCAATGCTTCTCGCCGGCCTCTTTGTTCTGGCCAGTGCACAATTTGTTTCCTCAAGCCTCAATCCGCTCATTACCTCGCTGCTGCTCGCAGCCGCTTTCGCGCTGTTGCTTTATGCAATGATTGAAGATTCGATCGTCGAGCGTCTCGCCAATGCACCCGCGGAAGCGACCGGCAAGACACTGAAACTGATCGCGCCACCTGTGATGGCAGCGTCCGCCCCAGCGCCTGAGATCACCGCAGCGCCGACCGAAGCGACGCCCGCCGACGCCATTCCGCCGCAAGTAGCAAGCAAGGCCTGAAATCGGCATCTTGTCTGGGAAGAACCCACGCCTGCTCCGACACAGTGTCGACATCGCACGTGGCGGTAACGCAACGTCCCGGCATCGCGCCAATTCACAAGGTTGCGACGCTGATCGCTCGACGAACCGCCAGGGCAAACCGCAACCGGCCGCAGCAACGTGACGTCCATCTGGACGGATGCTAGTAGGCAGCGCTTGACAAAGCAGGCAAGGTGCTCTGCAGACTTCGCAACCACGGCGAGATTGCCATGTCGGATTGGATAACCTTCCTGCCCTTCCTCGCGGCCGTCGTTGCGGTTGCCGTCAGCGGCGCCCTGTTCATCCCCGGGGCCTGGTACAAGACCCTCGAAAAACCCTGGTGGACACCACCCGATTGGTTGTTCGGCCCAGCCTGGACCATTCTTTATGTGATGATTGCCGTTGCCGGCTGGCGTATCTGGCAAACCGATGGCTACGGCGCAACGTTCTGGGTGTGGTGCGCCAATCTCATTTTCAACGCGGCATGGTCATGGCTGATGTTCGGCCGCCACCGCATCGACCTGGCGCTTGCCGACGCCTTCGCCATGCTGGCAACGATCATAGCCTTCATTGCGCTGGCATTGCCTCGGGACGCTATTGCCGCATACCTCTTCATGCCATATTTGGCATGGGTCCTCTATGCGACCGGCTTGAACTGGGCCATCCTGCGGCGCAATCCCAACACAACATAGCTGCGCTACGTCGTGGTCACGCGCGCAGCCAGCTGCGTGTGCTGCCCACCATCACCGCCGACGACCTCAAGAAACAATCAAAACCGAGGCTCGTCTTCAGGACACCGCTTCAGGACACCGCCTTGCCTTCGATGAGCGTTCCTGTCGCGACCGCGCCCTCGTTGCGTCGATCCTCAAGGCCCGCCCGTCGTTCACTCTGCAGTTCCGGCCGGCTGGAGACCAGCCGCTGGAACTCCTCGATCTTGTCCTCGGCGCGCGCCAACTCGCGCTGCTTCTCTCCAAGCTCCTTGAACAGGTAAAGTATGATCGCGACCAAAGCGAGACCCAGTCCGAGAGGTACGGGATCCATCACACATCCTCCTTTTCCGCGCGGCTTTGCCGCCCACTCGTTATTGTCCTCTCCCCTGTCGCATGAGCCTTGCAGACGTCAGGGATCGATGCCTGCCCCCGATTGCCTAACCGTGGCCAAGCATGACAGCAAAAGCCCCACGCGACCAGTGCGCGCTCGAGATCGTGATCGCGCCACACACACTGCAACATCGTCGCTCCATCAACTCAACGCGATATCGAAGCGGCACGCGGGCGCGCCCTCTGCGCAGCATCGTTCGTGACAAACGCGCACACGTTGATCTACCAGCTCCGCGAACAGACGCTCGAACACGGCAACATGCCAAGGGCATCCGGGCATGGCGATAGGATTGTTCGCAATCGAAATACTGACCGGCCGCCGATAGGAACATGTGACAAAGCCATCGCCTGCAAACGTCCAGGCATGTCGCCGGATCGCCGACAGCAGTAGCGGTGCCGCCAGAACGCGCGGGAGATGCTGCAAGAGCCTCTGCGCCGCT
>CAZDNY010000117.1:0-8461 GCA_964506885.1 uncultured Hyphomicrobiaceae bacterium
CATACTGGAGCGAACGGCTTTGCCCAAAGACTGTTGGCCAGTTCGTAGTTGAGGAGGAGGTCGTCGCGCTCTGCATTGAGGGCGCCTCCGGCAAGAACGATATCGGCCTGACCTGCGGCAATCCGGCGGGTCGCATCTTCGATAGCCGAGAAGCCGGCGAGTTCCTCGCCTTTCAGGGTTCGCGAGGACCCCGTCACCTTATGCACGATCTGGATGTTTCCAGCGAGAAGGTTGGAGAGTTCGCCAAGATACAAGGTTGGACGCAGGCCGCTGGTTAAGGCGGTATTCAGCGCTGCCGCTGCTTCGCGTGGCTCGATTGCGTCGATTTGATCGAGCAGCCGGGCATCGAACGACTCGTCACGTTCACCGTTTCCTGCGGCTACCACGAGATCCATATGTTCAAGAATCTGTTCGTTCCCGACCACACCAGCGTCGACGAGTGCCAGTCCTGCGACATGCACGCCCAAGCGCTGCCATACCCCCATCTGCTTGCGGTCGGCCTTGCTTGGGATCAGTCGATCTATATCAACCTTGCCGAGCGGGTGGACCGTGTACGGGGCATGACTTGAGATGTCGATATTGGCAGCAGCGGCGGGGCTACGGCCAAGCGCCTGCCAGTGCGCATCGTTGCCCTCACCAAGCGACGACACGATGCCCAGTCCTGTCACCCAAGCTTCGCGCCTGCTTAGCATTCTACCGATTAGCCTTCTTCCAGGAACCCAAGCCGACGGCCTTCCGAGATCACGTGTTGTTGAAGTGCAGGCGCAGGGAACGGCACGAGACGGAACATCATCTGGGCATCGCAGACCATCTCGCTGTTACGCATGATCTGAGAACTCATGACAGCGAATCCCGAGCCCGCGTGAATCTGCTTTGCGGTGACGTTCAGCTGATCCCCAGGTCTTACGAAACTACGGAAATTCGCGGACTTGCTGTTGGCGAAGAAGGGCATGCGTTGAAAGCCCGTAAGCGCAAGCAGCAAGTAGCCAGAAGCCTGCGCCATAGTCTCCAGAAGAAGCACGCCCGGCACCAGCGGATGGCCGGGGAAGTGCCCTTCGAATACAGGGCTGCCCAAAGGCACCTTCGATGCAGCTTTCAATGTCGCGGCGCTGCGGTCGATTTCCACAACCGCGTCCAGCATCTGGAAATACTCCAGCAGCATTGCTTCAATTCCAGGTCAGGCAGCGATCTTGGCCGCGACCAACTTGTCGATCTGCCGACAAAGGCTGCCGACGACGAAGAACTCCTCCGATTCGACATCGCCTTGGTTGACGCTTTGCATCCAATCCTCGACGGGCATCTGGATGCCGAAGCGTTGATCGATCTCGAAAGCCAGGTCGAGGAACGCCAGACTGTCAATGCCGAGATCGCGCATCAGATGGCTTTCCGGCTTGATGTCGGACTCGGACACGTCAGTATTCGCAGAAATGATTTCCGCGACGGCATCGAAAGTAGCGCTCATTGCGTGTTTCTCCACCTATGTCAGTGTGAGCAAGGCATGGCTAGCAAGGTGGCCGCGCACCCCACTTGACTTCAGTCAACCAATTTCGACCTGCGCGAGCGTAGTTGCAGTCGTGATGAACGCCCGGCTGGCGATCCGGCGGCTTGATTTACGGGCTAATGTCGGAAGGAACGTTTTCGTGAGTGATCGCCTCGACCAGCTTTCCGTCGGTCAGAGTGACGTCGTCAGCCGCACGATCACGGCCGACGATGTTCTCTCATTTGCGCGTCTTTCGGGCGACTACAACGCACTTCACGTTGACGACGAGTTTGCAGCCCGCACGGAGTTCGGCAGCCGCGTTGTGCATGGGTTCCTCCATGCCAGTCTTCTCTCGACCTTGATCGGCATGAGGATACCCGGGCCTGGGGCGCTCTACCTTTCGCAGTCGATCGAGTTCAGTGCTCCGGTATTCATCGGAGACACGGTAGCGGCACGCGGGCGGATCGAGCGCATCGATCACGACACGCGGATCGTTGAGATCGACACGGAAATCACCAATCAGCATGGCGCCAAGGTGCTGGCAGGCAGGGCGCGCGCAAAAGTGCTCCGCATGCCCGAGCAGGCGGAAGAAGGCAAGCCAATCGAGATGCCGGGCATGAATGCGCTTCTCGAAGGTCGTACGGCACTTGTGACCGGAGCCTCACGCGGCATTGGCCGGGCAACCGCGCGCCTTCTGTCCAGCGTGGGAGCGCATGTCTGGATCAACTACAACAATAGCCGCAGCGCCGCCGTTGAGCTTGCAGAGGAGATCCGTCGCGGTGGCGGGGCGTGTGATCTGGTTCATGCTGATGTGACGCGCGATCAGGACGTTGAGCAGATGATGCGTCAAATTGCTGAGGCTCGCGGACTCGACATTCTCGTCAACAATGCAGGTCCAAGGATTAAGGCATCGCCCTTCGATGGACTAGCGTGGGAGGATATTGAAACCGCCCATCGGGAGATCGTCGGAAGCACGTTCAAGGTCACGAAGGCCGCCCTCCCGCTGCTGCGAAAGAGCAAGGGCGCAATGGTCACGGTCCTGACGTCGGCGAACCTGCAACGCACAGCTCACCATTGGCTCCCCTATGTCGCTGCAAAAGCGTCTTTGCACGCAATGATGAAGAATTTGGCACAAGAGGTCGGACCATCGGGGGTAAACGTCAACATGGTTTCCCCAAGTCTTGTCGACACAGATTTGGTCGCGGGCACGCCGGACCGCATCCGTCAGATGATG
This sequence comes from uncultured Hyphomicrobiaceae bacterium, assembly GCA_964506885.1. Classification (GTDB taxonomy): domain Bacteria; phylum Pseudomonadota; class Alphaproteobacteria; order Rhizobiales; family Hyphomicrobiaceae; genus JAEUMD01. Next base: position 2,715 of record CAZDNY010000117.1, read on the forward strand.
GTGGCGCGCACACCACTACGCCGACTTGCAACAGTTGATGACGTGGCGGGCGCGATCCTGTTCCTCGTCTCGCCCTTCGCACGCTTCGTTACTGGCGAGAATCTGCTCGTCACGGGCGGCGATATCATGGTCTAGGTGTGAGCAAAGCTATGGCGACGTCCGGTGCTTCCATCCATGAACATCAGGCTAGCAGCCTTGGAGAGGAGTTGCGCGATGACGGTTCTACTCAACTGGATGCAATCATCGAGGCTCTCATCGAGGCGGCGCCACAGCTCATACGGCAGCGCCAGCTTCTGCCGGCGTTGGATTGGAGCAAGGTGAGTGTGCGGACCGTTCGCCGGCTTCTCGAGCGTCTGGCAGATGCGAACATGGCACTTCCTGCCTGGCTCGCGCGGAACATTCTTAACGCGGGTCACGCCTTGCCGGAATCCACGACGACCATGCTGGCGCCTGAGTTTCAATTACTGAGAGAGCTGAACGAAGCAGGCCCCGGTCCTGCCAGCGCGCAGACTTTGCACCGGACATCTGAACTTGCAATCACGGCTCTTCCTTCTGATGAGACCGCGGCTGCGATCGTTCGGCGACTTGTGGAGATCGGTGCGGGCGATGAAGCATGCACGGTTGCGCTGGCGGCGTGGCCTGTTGCGCCGCGTGCACTGCATCTCGCGCGCGATGCACTATCACATCGCTTGCAGACGCTACCCAGTCTGAAGTGCGCTGTTGCTGGCTTTTCGACGACGTCGACGTTTGCCAAGGCGCTTGTTCCCGCATTTGCTAAGCGCGGGATACGGATTGAGCCCAACGAAGCTCCATTTGGATCGGCTATTGCTGCGCTACATGCTCCGGCTGGAGACGAACAAGCCAGCCTGTTGCTTCTTGATGCGCAGTCACTGATCCAGACGTCATGGCGGTTGGGCCTTGAGTCTGCGGCAAGTGATTTCGCTGCGCGTCTGGAAGCGCTTAAGCAGGCCGTCGCGGTCTATTCAGCCGAAAGCGCCATGCCGCTCATCGTGAACACGCTGCCTGCGGCAAGCGTACCTAGTCTGGGCTACATGGATAGCTATCATCAGGCTGGCATGGCGGCGCTTACCCGAAGAGCCAATGCGGCGCTAGCCGAACTTGCAGCCCAGTTCGCCAATGTCGTCCTCGTCGATGCAGATGTAGCGCTTTCGCGTGTTGCGCATGGGGAGAGGTCTGATCCGCGCCTATGGTTCTATGGGCGGATTGCCTATGCAGAGGCTGCCGCCAATGAACTTGCAGAAGCCTATGCGGCGGCGTGGGCTATGCGAACGGCAAAGCCTCCCAAGGTCGTGGCGCTCGATTTCGACAACACCCTGTGGGGCGGTGTATTCGGCGATGACGGAATGGAACGCTTGCAATGCGGGGACGATCCACCGGGCAACGCTTTCAAGGCTCTACAGGAGGAGTGTCTGCGTCTCAAGGCGCAGGGCAAACTTCTGGTTGGGGTGAGCAAGAACAATCCTGACGCGTTGGCGGTATTCGAGCGGCACCCGGGCATGGCATTGCGCGTGGACGATTTCGCGGCCACAGCCGTCAACTGGCAGCCCAAGGCCGACAACATCAGGACGATCGCTGCCGATCTCAATCTCGGGCTTGATAGCTTCATCTTTCTGGATGACAGCCCGCACGAGCGAGAAGCGATGCGACGGCTGTGTCCAGAAGTGCGTGTCCCGGAAATGCCTGCAGATCCAGCGGCGCGACCGCGTTGGTTGCGTGGTCTGACCGAGACTTGGCCTGCGCGTTTGACCACAGAGGACATGCAGCGGCCAGCGATGTATTCCGCTGATCGAAAGGCGCGAGAGCTGAGGGCCGCGGCGACGAGCTATGATGACTATTTGCAAGGCCTCGATCAGCGGCTCATTATCGAACCGCTGACTTTGCGTACGCTGCCACGTGTGGCGCAACTGCATGAACGCACGAATCAGTTCAATCCGACTACGCGACGCTATTCGGAGGCGGAACTTGCTGCCTTCATGGACCACCCCGACACCTTTGTTACTTTGCTCGGTACTGCCGAGGACAGATTTGGGGGGCATGGAATTGTCATTGCAGCCGTTGCGAGAATCGACGGGATGACTGCCTACATCGATAGTTTGGTGATGAGTTGTCGCGTGATAGCCCGACAAGTCGAAACGGCATTCCTGGGGGCGCTCGTCGAGGAGTTGTGCGGTCGAGGCGTCAGAGATGTCGTGGCAAGCTATCGACCGACTGCGAAGAACGCGCTCGTGCGGGATCTTTATGCCGCACATGGATTCCAGCCCCTTGAGACAGAGGACAAGGAGTCGAGCGTCTGGATCTGGAAGGCGAAGGACCAGCAAATTCCTGCTAGTCCTTTCGTCGCCGTCGAATGGAGCAGGTGATGCTTGTTGCCCGTGATCTGGTCAGGCCGGAGATTGTCGAGATCTTCGCCGAAGTCTTCGAGTACGAAGGACCGCTCAGTGCTTCGACATCGCCTGGCGACGTCGCGCGATGGGATTCGCTTAACCACGTCGCATTAGTCTCCATGATCGAGAGGACATTCGGTATCGGCCTGAGCATGGACGAAATGATCGAGATCCAAAGCGTTGGGGATATCGAGAGGCTGCTGGCGCGGCACGGCATGTAGGTGTCGTGGCGGACTGCTTCGTGATTGCAATCGCTTCTCGAAATGGATGATTGTCGGCACTATAGGCTCTCGACGTCAACCCACTTCTGGTTAAAACCGTTCGCCTAGTGTCAGCATCTGGCCGCGGTATCCAGCCACGCCGAGTTCAAGGCTCTGGGCGAGCCCTCGCGCCGGCACAGCTCGGCAATCGAATGTTCACCGCGCAGGCCTTCGAGCACAATCCGGATCTTCTCTTCCGTGCTGTGACGCTTTTAGCGTCTGCCGGCGGATCTCGCGGACATGGGCTTCGGCCGACGACTGCGGCCCCGATTTTGATCATCTTCGCTCGTTGGCGGCTACGATGATCTCAAAATCCTCGATTCCCGATTAGCTTCAAAATGTCTCGCGGTTACTGACGGGGAACAAAGTTAGCATTGGGCCCGTGGCGCTTGTGGTTGGGAGCGGTCGTCGCTCTCGCTTTGGCAGCGGCCAGCTCAAATCAAGTCAGCAACGGCGCCACTTCTTTATCGTGATCACGATCATCACCGATCAATAGGAATGGGGCTGAAGTAGAGGAGACTCAATGCTCGTGTCAGCAACCCGCATTTGGTCACCGACTAGGTCGGTCTAGACCTCGATGCGGGTCGCGACTGACTTCGGCTCATCGATTCACAGCGGGGATTGTTGACTGCATAGAGAATTGAAGGTCATGGATGCGACGATGCGCGCACGCGGCGCCCGTTGACCTATGCCTGCCTGATTGTTGATCTTCCTGATCGGGTTTTGGGCGGGGACGCACAATGGATTTCGACCAACGATTGCGGGAATGGATCGCTGCGACGCCGTCGGGTCGTCTGCTTGGCATCGAGTTGTCGCCTGTGAGCCATGCTGAGCGCCTGATCTCCATGGCTGGCGGTTTCCTCGCGATTCTCCTCTTGATCCTCATGGAGCAACATCTGCTCGGAGAGACAGGGGCTGCCATGCTAATCGGCTCCATGGGGGCCTCAGCGGTTCTTTTGTTCGCAGTTCCGCATGGTGCCCTGTCGCAGCCATGGGCAGTGATCATCGGACATGTCGTTTCTGCCGCGGTTGGCGTTACTTGCGCACGCTGGGTCAGCAATCCCACTCTGGCCGCCGCTCTCGCAGTCGGACTTGCAATCGCTGCCATGCACTATTTGCGCGCGATACACCCACCGGGCGGCGCGACGGCTCTGACAGCCGTTATTGGCGGGCCGCAGGTCGCCGAGCTCGGGTACGCCTTTGTCGTTACCCCAGTGCTGGTCAATGCGCTGCTGATGACGGTCACGGCGGTAGCCATCAATGCCGCCTTCGCTTGGCGACGCTACCCCATCGCGTTCGCGCGCAGGGCGACAGTCGAGCGACAAACGACCGATGAGGATGCAATGTCGCACTCGGATTTCGTGTCTGCGCTGAAGCGCATCGGTACATTCGTCGATATCAGCGAAGGTGAGTTTCTGGCATTGCGCACAATGATGCGGGAGGAGGCCGCACGACGGCGCCTGAAGCCCCACGAGGTACATCTTGGCAGCTATTATTCGAATGGAGCCGATGGTGTGGAATTTTCTGTGCGTCGGGTCGTCGACCAGGAATCCGACCTGCCGGATGGACGCGTGATCTGGAAAGTGGTGGCCGGCCCAAACCGGGATCAGACCGGCATCTCAACCCGGAGCGAATTCGCGAATTGGGCGTGTTGCGAGGTTCAACGCGCGGAGACCGCGTGGATGCGAAAGCCCCTTGCCACCACGATCTAGGGGCTCAGAATGCGTCCACCAGTGCCCGAACGCTATTAGAGAAACGCCAAATCAGTGGCCCAGACTGAGGGGGCTGGACACTCGTTGGCACGTTCCGCCACAAGCGCCAATCATCTCATGCAGCGCAGCGATGTCGGTCGGCAGGGCATCGAGATCGATTCTCATGCCCTGAGTTTACGTCATCGGATGGGCTATCAGCGTCGTTATTGAAGTCGGAAACGCAATGAGATGAGGATTTGAGTCTAACCCGCAACGGCGGGTTTTCAGCTCCGATCCGGCGACCGCCAATCGATGCCCTCGATGAGCATGGCGAGCTGCGCCGAGGTCAGGCTGACCGTCTCCCCCGTTCCGCCAACCGTCGGCCATTCGAAGATCCGATGCTTGAGCCGCTTGGTGAAAAGGCAGAGCCCGGTGCCGTCCCAGTAGAGGATCTTGATGAGGTTTGCCTTGCCGCCACGAAAGGCGAACAGGTGGCCCGAGAACGAGTCATGATGCAGGATCTCCTGGACCAGGATCGCCAGGCCGTCGATGCCTTTGCGCATGTCGGTCACGCCGCAGGCGATGTGCACCTTCACGCCGGTGGGAGCCACGATCATTGGGCACCTCCGTCCAGTGCGGCGACCAGGCGCTGAATGGTCTCGGGATTGGTGTCGCCCGCGAAGCGCAGACGGCGCCCGTCCGCCAGCTCGACCTCGGATCGCGGGAACCGCATGTTCCGGCGCCGATGCAGCAGTACGGGGTGTCAACGCGGCCAGATCGGCAAGGCCGTCGGGCGTGTTGGTGATCGTGAGGGGATTGATCCGGTGCGCAGGCCCCATGCCCAGCTGCTTACGCCACTGGAACATCAAACTGGTCGAGATGCCGTACTTGCGAGCGACGCCCGAGACCGATGCGTTCTCACGCGATGCCTCTTCGATGATGCGCTTCTTGTCGGTATCCGTGTAGTTACGCCGACGGTGCCTCGGCGGAGGATGAATTTCCCTAAGCCTAGGCATAAGCCTAGGCTGATCGCCACCACCGCGCCGCAAAGGAGGCCTTCCGGCACGATCGTCTCTTCGTGCTTGAACTCCGCGCGCCAGTTGCCGAACCGCTTCTGCGGCAGCCCGTGAAGCTCGCAATATTTACGCTGGTTGAGATTGCTGTCGCGCCAGCCCTTAAGGTGCGCGCGCCAAAATGCTTCGAGTTTTAGGCGTCGCGATCGCCGGTTTGGGATCATATCCCACCTCCCTTGCAGGTCTCATCCGTGCAAGAGAAGGTCGCGGACCGTTCCCTGTTCTCAAGTGTGCATTCCCTGAACGCTGACCGAGTTTCCCTGATCCGCGCTTAGAATTCCCTGTAAATTTGGGGCCAAATCTGTCGTAAGTCACTGT
>CAZDNY010000118.1:0-8365 GCA_964506885.1 uncultured Hyphomicrobiaceae bacterium
TTCGAAAAGCCGCTCGCCGTGCTCTGGCTGCAGGCCGCGAGCGCTTGGGTGACAGGGCAGGTGGATCAGATCCGCGGCTATCGCATCCCCTCGATCCTCGGCACAATCCTGGCGGTGCTGTTCACGTTCTGGGGCGCGCGGCGGCTGTTCGATGCGCGCGTGGCATTCCTCGGCGCGGCGCTGCTGCCCACCATGCTGGTCGTCACCGTGCAGGCAACGCTCGCCATGCCGGAAGCCCTGATGCTGGCGGCAACGTGCGCGGCCCTGTTCGCGCTTGCACGCGCGTATGCGGCGCACGATGACGCCGATACGGGATCAGGCACAGCCTTCATATTCTGGATCGCGTTGGGCTTGAGCGTCCTCGTCAACGTGGTGACGGTGCCGCTGATCTCACTGCTGACCGCGCTGGCCCTCCTTGCCTGGGATCGCGGTAATGCGGGCTGGCTGAAGCGGTTGTGGTCACTGCCGGGCATCCTTGTGTTCCTAGTTCTCGCCGCGCTGTGGCCGCTCGTCCTGTGGCAGGCGGGCACACTCGATGCGGCGCTTCAACAGTGGCGTGCGGAGGGCCTGCACCTCCTGCTCGGTCCGCAGGAAATGAAATGGCGCGTTGTGCCGGGCCTGTTCGTCGTGTTCCTACTGCTCGGCATGTTCCCCGCGGGTCTGTTTTTGGGGCCCGCACTTCTCACCGCATGGCGTGAACGCGCGACGCCCGCGGTGCGCTTTCTCGCTGCGTGGATCGTGCCCTACCTGCTGTTCCTCGAACTCTTCACCCGCAAGACGCCGCTCTACATGGTGCAGGCGATGTTGCCGCCCTTGGCTGTGCTGTTCGCGGTATGGGTGATGCGCCGGGACAGTGATGCCGAACAATCGGCGGATGCCGCGCTCCATGAGCGGCGCTGGTTCCGTCTCGGCACCTACGGTTGGCTGGCGCTGGTCGTCGGCCTCGTTGCGGCGCTGTGGGTGCTGCCGCTTCTGATGAAGATGTGGGTGTCTCCGCTCGCCGTCCTGCTCGGCCTCGCCACCCTTACGCTCGCCGTCGTCGCCACAAAAGCGATGCTCGAAGGTCACCGCGTCGCCGCCGCATCATCGCTGATTGCAATGGCCATCGCCTTCAACAACCTGACGATCCCCGTCACGTTCGCGGGCCTGCGACCGGTGTGGGTGTCCTCCGAAATCCGTGCTGCTGTTGATGCCCTGCGGCGCTGCAGTTCGTTCAATGTTGATTTGATCGGACACACTGAGCCGAGCGTCGTATTTGAGCTGGGCACCGGAACCTGGCGCCATACGAGCGCCATGAAACCCGTCAGCATGCCACACAAGCCACCTGAGCTGAAACCGGTCCTGCCGGTCGTGTCCGAGGGGCACTTGAAGACAGCGACCCGGTCTCGCCCATCTCCCAAGCGAGCGCTCGCGTGCATCGCCGCGTATGACTTCATTCAGGGGTGTTCGCTTCGTTTGACGGTCGATGCATCGCAGTTTCAGCAATCGGTGTTCGAAAGCAAATTCAAGGACTGCCCGCTCCCCGACCGCTTCCGCTGCGAGAACGTCCCCGAGACGCCGCTGGTCGGCCGCATGTGCAAGTGAGCACCCGCCCCACGCGCGACCGTCACCCCGGCGCAGGCCGGGGCCTACGCAAGTTGCCGCGGGTGATCTGGTGGGAAGACATGCTCGCCGCGCTGCCGGCCGCAGCGATTTTATCGCTCGCGTCGAGCCTGTCGATATTGGCGTGGATCCCGACCTGCGTCGGGATGACGGCAGAGTTCAAGGCCAATGCTGTGCCCGGCCGCCACCGAAACAAACGTTTTCACTGGCGCGACCAGCGCCAGTCAGGCCGAAACCGCGGCCCGCCGCCTCCGGTCGTCTGAGCGGAGCGAAGTCGTGAATCGGCAGGCGCAACAAGAAGCCAATGCGCCGGAAAGCAACTGACGACAAGCTCGCGGAGTGCGCGACTGCGCAACGCATGTCACCCAAAATCAAACAATGCTACTCCGCCGCCGCTCTGAGATCGTTCGCGCTGAGCCACACCGCCAGATCACGCAACGCCCGCTCCGATGCCGCGCGCTTTTTCGCAAAGCCCTTGTCCTTGCCCTTGAGGCGCTTGCCATCCGGTCCCGTCTTCGGCGCCTCGGCGGGCGGGAGCAGGCCATAGTTGATGTTCATCGGCTGGAACGAGCGCCGCTTCGACCTTGCCGAAGCGGCTGTGTGTGCGCCGTCGCCAGCCGGAGAAGAAAGGGATGCATCGTCGGGTGCGGCTGATGCGTCGCGTGCAGATGATGCAGCGCTTGTCGCGCAAGCATTCGTCCCTGCATCATCTGCCGCCTCATCGAAATCATGCACCAGATGCCCGCCGGTAATGTGGTTGACGAGCGCACCCATCGCCGTCGTCGCAGGCGGCACGATGGCCTCACGACCCAGCCGCTCCGCCGCTGCAAGCCGTCCCGTGACAAGGCCCATCGCCGCGCTTTCCACATACCCTTCAACGCCCGTGATCTGCCCGGCAAACCGCAGGCGCGTGTCCGCCTTCAACCGCAGCGACGCATCCAGCACCACGGGCGAGTTCAAGAACGTATTGCGATGCAGGCCGCCCAGCCGAGCGAATTGCGCCTCCTCCAGCCCCGGGATCATGCGGAAGATGCGCGTCTGCTCGGCGTACTTTAGCTTGGTCTGGAAGCCGACCATGTTCCAAAGCGTGCCGAGCGCGTTATCCTGGCGAAGCTGCACCACAGCGTAAGGCCGCATGCCTTGCCTGCGCGGGTCCGCAAGCCCGACCGGCTTCATCGGCCCGAACCGCAGCGTGTCGCGCCCGCGTTCCGCCATCACCTCGATCGGCAGACAGCCGTCGAAATAAGGTGTGTTCGCCTCCCACTCCTTGAACTCCGTCTTCTCGCCCGACAAGAGCGCGTCGATGAACGCCTCGTACTGCGCTTTGTCCATCGGGCAGTTGAGATAATCGGCACCGGTGCCGCCCGGTCCCGCCTTGTCGTAGCGCGACTGCTTCCAGGCGATGTCGAGATCGATCGAATCGTAGTGGATGATCGGCGCGATGGCATCGAAGAAGGCGAGCGAATCCTCGCCCGTCAGTTTCAGGATGGCTTCGGTGAGGGTAGGCGAGGTCAGCGGCCCCGTCGCGACGATGACGCTTCCCCAGTCGGCCGGCGGCAGCCCGGCGATTTCCTCGCGCGCAATTCTCACCAGCGGATGCGCTTCGAGCCGCCGCGTCACCTCAGCGGAGAAGGCATCACGGTCCACCGCCAGTGCGCCGCCCGCCGGCAGCTTGGTGAGGTCGGCTGCCGCCATGATCAGCGAGCCCGCGCGCCGCATCTCTTCGTGCAGCAGGCCCACGGCATTCGTCGACCATTCGTCCGAGCGGAACGAGTTGGAGCAGACGAGTTCAGCCAGGCCGTCCGTCTTGTGCGCATCGGTTTCGCGAACGGGGCGCATTTCGTGCACCACCACCGGCACGCCCGCCTGGGCCAGCTGCCAGGCCGCTTCCGACCCGGCAAGCCCACCGCCAACCACATGCACCGCTTCGATTTTCTGCGCCGTGTTGCTCATTGTCCGCGCGTTCTCCTGCTCACGTGCCGCGCACGCTACTGGATTACGGGGACAGGCTCAATTCACGAGCCGACCGGGTTTTGTGGCGAATCACTCTTCTGCTAATCGCCTTGGGGTGGTTCAGGCGCCGTCTGGTGTAAGAGTGCGCGCCGCGTCAGTCGCGTTTCGTATCGATCAAGATGAAACCCTGACGGGGCCCAATGTCTGCCGAACGCTTACTCAGTTCCCTGGCCGTTCTGTTGTGCGCCACGCTTGCGGGCGCCTGCACGCATGCGCGGAGCGGCCCGACGCTTGGCCACTTCGATGATTTTCACGTCACCCGTCCGGACGCCAACACGGTGCACGTTTGCTCCGCCTACGGCTGTAAGCAGCAGACGAAGTTCACGTTCACCGATGCGGACATCCAGGAACTCCGCGACATCATGAAAAAGGCGGCCAAGGACGATAGCGCTGCCGAGGAGCGCCGTGCGGTGGCCTACGCGATTGGCTGGATCGAACACCGCGTCGGCAAGGCAATCGGCACCGACAAGGACCGCCCGGGCATGGATTTCGTCGCCTCGGGCGATCCGACACAGCAGGACTGCGTTGATGAGGCCACCAATACGACAGCCTACCTCCTGGTCCTGAAGCATAACGGCCTTTTGAAGCACCACACCGTCGGCACCCCCTTTGCCAAGGATCAGCTCTGGCGCGGTGTCTCCGGCTGGACCCATTGGACGGCCGTGCTGAAAGAGAACGAGGGCGGACAAACCTACGCCGTCGACAGTTGGATCTATGCCAACGGCGAGAACCCGGCGGTCGTGTCGACCGACAAGTGGTACATCGAGGATCTGGCAAGCCTGCCGGCCTCGACGCGCTGAACCAGCCAGAGGGGATCGCCGTGGCCACCTCCATCGGCGGGTGAACCGCCAGCGGTTCGGCAACCCGGACCAGCTTGGCCCGGTTTCAGCGGTTTGCCCCGCCTCAGATCGCAAAGCGCCTCGTCTTCGCCGCGGATCAGCAGCAATCTCGTTGCGGGCCGACGGCCCAATAGACTTGAAGCTTGACACTGAACATCGATCAATTATTATAAAACAGTGTTCAGTTAGGGAGGCGGCGGAGCCATGTGGATAGCGCGACGGCGGCTGGCCGAAAGCATCGACCGCTGGCGGATGGAAGGATGGGTCACCGCCGACGGTGAGGCCCACATCCGCCAGGATCTCTTGGAGCGTCACGGTGGCCCGGGCCTGCCCGCCGTGCTTGCTATTCTCGGCGTGGTCCTTCTCGGTTTTGCCGCCATGAGCTTCGTCGCTGCCAACTGGCAGGACATGCCGCGTCTTTTGCGGCTCGGTCTCATTTTTGGTGGGCTAGCGGGTGCCTATGCCGCTGCAGCGGGGCTCTTCGCTCGTGGTCAGGACGCCTTCGCGCATGCCGCGATCCTGCTCGGCGTCGCCGTGTTCGGCGCCGGTATCATGCTGATCGCACAGATGTATCATATCGAGGGCCATCCCCCGGGCGCCGTGCTGATATGGGCGCTCGGCGCGCTCGGCGCAGGGGTTCTGGTACGCTCCAACCCCGCGCTTGCTGCCGCCACGCTCCTGTTCGGCATCTGGAGCGGCTGGGAGATGGCGCTCAGCTCCGAAGTCCACTGGCCGCTGCTGCTCGCCGGGCTGGCGCTCGCCGGCGCGTTCGCGCTTCAGCGCTGGTGGCCGGGCTTGCACCTGGTGGCGTCCCTGCTGACGGGCTGGCTCGTCTTCACGGGCCACATCCCGAAGGGCGATACGGGTCATTGGATCGTCGTGATGATCGGGATCGCTGTATCCGCCGCCGCCATCGCGCTGGCGCGGACACATTCCGCTTCGATCCCGCGCGCCCATCGCGCCGACGTGGCAGCCGCCATGCTGGGCTACGGCATGATCGCGGCCTTTGCCGGGCTCTGGGCACTCCAGTTCTTCCACCGCGTCGAAACACAGACCCTTGTCGTGCTCGCCGCCCTGACGCTGGCGCTTCTTGTCGTCGCAATCCACCAGGGCTTGTCGCTGGGCTTCCGCGGTGCGGTCTGGCTCGGCTACGCGGGCTTCTCGGCTGAAATCTTCGCACTCTACGTCAGAACGGTCGGTACGCTGCTGGGGTCGTCGTTGTTCTTCCTCGTGGCGGGCCTGATCGTGATCGCGCTGGCGGCGCTCGCCTGGCGGCTGCATCGCATCGAAGGTGCAAACATGTGGGAGAACCCGTCATGAGCAATCAAGCAAATGCCATGCTTAAGGGTCGCGCAGGCGCCGCCGCAGGGACCACGACGCTGCAGGCCATCGCTGCGAACCTATCCCGCTGGCGCTACCTGCTGCTGGCTCTGGTGGCGCTCGCCCAGGCTGCAGTACTCGTCTACATGGTCGCCGACCGCGAAGCGTTGCTTGCGAACGGCCGCACCATCGATCTGAAGGTGATCCCCGTCGATCCGCGCGACCTGTTCCGCGGCGACTATGTGACATTGACCTATGACATCTCGCGCGTGCCGCTGAGCGTGGTGAACGAGGAGTTGCGGCGCGGCGATCAGGTCTACGTTCAACTCTCGCAGCAAGGCGATGAGTGGAAACCGGTCATGGTCCGGCGCCGCCTTGAAGACGTGCCTGCCCTGGCTGGCGGTGTGACGCTGGCCGCCCGTGTGCGGTATGTGCCGCGCCGTGTCGCACCCTCGGCGACCGATACCATCGGGCTCGCCTACGGCATCGAGAAATTCTTCGTCCCCGAAGGCGCAGGGCGCGATATCGAGGGACAAGTCCGGGCGCAGGAGGTGGTCGCCCATGTCGCCGTCGGAGCGGATGGAACCGCGGCGCTGAAGGCTCTGACCGTGGCCGGACGCCGCTATGATCTGCCGCCGCTGTTTTGATGGTGATGCAACGCGGATTGCGTATGACGCGCCTGTGACGCACGCTGCGTAAGTTGTCTTTTACCTTTATATCGCCGAACGTTACATGATTTCGATCCGCGCAGGTACGGTACGCCCCAACACATGTCATTGTTTGGAGCGTATCTCCCATGAGCACACTTTGGAATTTGAGCGGCGCATCGATCGCCGCCGGACTGGTAGCCGTTGTGCTGAGCGTCGTGCCCGCGTCCGCGGGGCTCGACCGGCTGCACAAGCAGGCCGTCGAGGACGGTCGTCTGTGCATGGTCGATCACTACCATTTCATGTCGAGCGGAGCCTGGCCGAGCCAGGACATGGCCATGGCAACGGCGACGCGGCGCTGGGAAAGCTTCACGTCGACGGAGTACGGCCGTGAATGGGGTTCTCTCAAAAGGGCTGCCAGCGTGACATGGAAGTGTGCACAGCGCGACAGCCGGCGCGGGCCCCAAGTCTCTTGCGATCTGGCGGCGCGTCCCTGCCGCTGACGCATACCTTTCAGGGATGTGGCCCAAAGGCAGCGATCAGGCCGATTTTGTGTTCGACTTGATCTAAGCAGTCGAAGAGCGCGCTTGAATCAGGCAGTTTTCCACACGAATCATTTCAATGAATCGTGGAAGGCTTGCTGCGATGACGAACAAATTGCCGTTGCTAGTTGCTGCGTTTGGTGTGGCCCTCGGGGCAAGTTTGCCGACGACACCGGTCTATGCCGACGATACGGGTCTTGCGCAGGCACTGCATGAGCTGCGCCGCGAAGGCAGCAAGCTGTGTCAGGTCGGCCATTTCCACACCGGAGCGAGCGCGGGTGTTGCCAGCAAAAAGGCGGCAATGGCCCAGGCCATCGATTCCTGGCAGAGCTTCACGGCTTTGGAGTACGGCACCGATTGGGCGAGCTATCGTCTCGCGGGCACCAAGTCGGCCAAATGCACGACCAGCGCCAGCGGCTGGGCATGCGAGGTCGAGGCGCGTCCGTGCAAGCGGCTTTCGCGGCGGCGCTAGAGCATGTTTAGCCGAAGTGTGAGCGGTTCGGCGTGAAAAACATGCTCCAGATAGAGCGCATGTTTAGCCGAAGTGTGAGCGGTTCGGCCGTGAAAAACATGCTCCCACCACCAACCCAGGAGCGCGGTTGCGATCGAAGCTGAAGCGCAAGCGCTCGATCTGATGTGAGGTCGCAGTCCGGATCAGGACAAAGCCCCGCGGAGGCATCGCCGCGGGGCTTTTCATTTGCAACCGCAACGCAGGGTTCAGCGACCCAGCAGCACACGTCCAAGGACGCGGCCCAATATCTTCTGAACAAATCCCCAGCCCCAGCGGAGCACGACGAGGCGAATGAGCCAACTCAAAAGCCCGCGGCTCTGGAACCCCAACAGCGCGCCCAGCAACGTCCGGAAGATGTTGTAGAGCACGCCGCCGCCGGCTCCGCCGACGTTGCCTGGTAGTTCAATGTTCCCCGGCAGGTTGTCGGGGAGTTCGACGCGCCGCCCGCCGCCGGGAATGCGAAAGCCGCCGCGCCTCAGGATGTCGGACAGATCATCGTAACGAGAGCCTCCGCGATCGGGAGATGGCAACCCCTCGCCCGGAACCGGCAGCGGCTGCTGCTCGGGAATGCTGGCTGCTCCGCCACCGCCGCGTGGCACCGATGTGCGGCCGGTGTCGGGAACGTGAGATGGTGCGCCCCCAGGTGCGCGCTCGTACCCGCCTGATGCGCCTCCGCGTGACTGCCGCGACATCTCCTGCAAGGCTTCGTCAAGGCCCGGAATGCGGCGCAAGATATCGTCGAATGGCCCGGCCGCCGCGCGCGTCAACTCCGACCCGCGGCCGCCCACCCCCCGCCGGCCGTGTGTGCAATCCGGTTGCACCCGCGCGCGGCGCCGTCGCATCCTTCGCACGCACTCGCGCCCCCCGCACCCATGACCACCAACCGATCCC
>CAZDNY010000119.1:0-8351 GCA_964506885.1 uncultured Hyphomicrobiaceae bacterium
CTACACGGTCTTTTGACCAGGACGCGGGGGATTGAACGCTCGTGCCCCGGCCAAACACCAGCCGTTCGCGCCGCCAGACGGCTCCATGACCTCCAGACCGGCACGTGTTGAGCAATGAAGATTCTGGGACTCTCAGCCTTTTACCACGACAGTGCGGCTGCCCTCCTGGTCGACGGCGCGCCTGTGGCTGCCGCACAGGAAGAACGCTTCACGCGGCGCAAGCACGATCCGGCATTCCCCGAATACGCGATCGGCTATTGTCTGAACGAGGGCGGCATTACCCTCGACGACATCGACCACGTCGTCTTCTACGAAAAACCGCTCGTGAAGTTCGAAAGATTGCTTGAGACCTATCTGGCGAACGCACCACGCGGATACCAATCGTTCCGCATTGCTCTCCCCATCTGGATCAAGGAAAAACTGTTCCAGAAGTCCGGCATCGTAGAGGCTTTGAAGCCGTTCGCCGCCGACACCAAGGCGATCGAACACAAGCTCCTGTTCACAGAGCATCACCAGAGCCATGCGTCTTCCGCCTTCTTTCCTTCGCCTTTTGAAGAGGCTGTGGTCCTGACGTTGGACGGGGTCGGAGAGTGGGCCACGACCTCGGTATCGGTAGGCAAGGGCAACACACTCGAACCCGTGCGCGAGATCCGCTGGCCGCACAGCCTCGGACTGCTCTATTCCGCATTCACCTACTACACCGGGTTCAAGGTGAACTCGGGCGAGTACAAGATCATGGGACTTGCGCCCTATGGCACGCCGAAATACGCGGACCTGATCTTCGACAATCTGATCCGCCTCAAGGAGGACGGAAGCTTCTGGCTCGACCAGAGCTACTTCAACTACGCGACCGGCCTCACCATGACCTCGGCGCGATTCAATGAACTCTTCGGGGGATTGCCGCGCCGTCCCGAGAGCCCACTCACACAACGCGAGATGGATCTTGCCGCATCGGTTCAGAAGGTGACCGAAGAGGTCATGATCCGCATGACGCGCGAACTGGCGAGCACCTACCAGATCCCCAACCTGTGTCTGGCCGGCGGTGTCGCGCTCAATTGTGTTGCCAATGGCAAGGTATTGCGCGATGGCGCCTTCAAGAATATCTGGATCCAACCGGCCGCCGGCGATGCCGGTGGCGCATTGGGAGCCGCCTACGCCGCCCACCACATCCATGCAAAACGACCAAGGTCCGTCAGCAGCAACCAGGACGCGATGAACGGCGCATACCTGGGCCCGGCCTTTGCGCAAGCCGACATCGAACAGCGCCTGCGCAAAGCTGGCGCGCACTTCGACGTCCTCGACGACAACGCCTTGCTCGAACGTACCGTCGACGCCCTGGCGGCCGGTCACGCTGTGGGATGGTTTCAGGGGCGCATGGAATTTGGGCCGCGAGCGCTCGGGGCAAGATCAATCCTGGGGGATCCGCGCAATCCACAGATGCAGAAAACTCTCAATCTCAAGATCAAGTATCGCGAAAGCTTTCGCCCCTTCGCGCCGTCCATCCTGGCGGAGGATGTCCAGGACTATTTTGAGCTGGATACCGCCAGCCCCTTCATGCTCCTGGTCGCAGAGATCCTGGACAGGCACCGTCGGCAAATGACGACCGAAGAGCAGGAACGTTTCGGCATCGACAAGCTCAACGTCGTGCGATCTGATTTGCCGGCAATCACGCATGTCGACTATACCGCGCGCGTACAAACGGTACATAAGCAGACAAACCCGCGCTATCACGCACTTCTGTCTGCGTTCAAGGCGCGCACCGGCTGTCCGGTCCTCGTCAACACCTCCTTCAACGTACGCGGTGAACCCATCGTGTGCTCGCCCGAAGATGCATTCCGGTGCTTCATGGGCTGCGAGATGGACACTCTCGTGATTGGCAACTGCCTGCTCGAAAAGGACCAGCAGAGCCCATTGCTGAAGCTGGACTACAAGGATCGGTTCGACCTCGACTGAACCGACGGCGCAATCGAAGCAAGGACGCCAGGTCTCAAATGCTCTACCGTTTCGCCGGTGGGATGCCGAGATCGGACATGAGCCGGCGCGCGACAATCGCGTTGCCCGCATCGAGCAGATGGCATTGATCTGCGAAAATGACGGTCTTCAGGTCGACCGAGCGTTCGAGTGCGGGGCCGACATAGTCTTCGAAGAAGACCGGGATTTGGTCGAAACTGCGATCGAACATCGCCGAGTAGTCCCAACAATTCTTGGCACAATACGTGGCTCCGAGCGCACGGCGTACGGCTCGCCGGTAAAGATCGGGATGAGGTCCTTTGATCGTCACGTTGTCATGGGTCATCGTCATCGGCTGAATGACGGTCACAAAACGAAACCCATGCCTTCGAGCCAGATCCAGCATGCCCTCCTGATTGCGAATGAACCGGTCGACCTGGGCATCAATCGCTGCTTCGAGTATAGCTTGCGTCGGACTTGGCTTGTCCCAGACACCCAGAGCGGGCCAACGCTCATGCAAGAAGGAAAAGACGAGATTTGATGTCTTGGGAACCAGCCAGAAGGCGAAACTCTGCAAGGTCCCATCGGCCTCTTCCAGGCTTTCGATCGTGCGCTCGATGTCATTGAAAAGTGTGTAGGAGATCACAAGCCCGGGCGACAAGGGGACGATCTGGTGGTTCAGACGCACCAGTTCCTGCTCCGCGTCCCACCCTGGAACGCCGGCGTTCACGAAATGGAACGCGTCCTGCAGATCATTCAGATACCCTGTGATCGTCGTGGAATCCCTTGACGAGCGATAGCCGAACGCGGCCGATCCGCCCAGCAGGAACGCCAGAGGCCGGCCCGCAGCCACCGCACGCTGGACCTCTCCATCTGTTGCGCGAAACCCGTCTTGGTCGATGGTCACGGCCCCGTTGCTCTGAGCCAGGCCTCCAGCCTCGTTGGGCTGCCAGAACCATCCATAGTTCGGGTGCCGATCCAGCACTTCGAAGCGCTTGTAGGGGTCAACTTCTACCGTTGGCGGGTAATAGCCCCGCTTGACCAGTTCGTCAGCGGTAGCCTCCTCGTGGTGTTCTTCGCTTTGAACGCTAGAGAACCTGTCGATCAGCACAAATTCGGACAGAAAAATTATGGCGAGAAGGACAGCCACGACATTGAGAAGTATGACAAGCGCGAGACCGACGAAGCGCGCCACCGGTCTCTGGTTCTTGCAGGTCTCTTCTGGCATTCCGCAGTATCGATCTCAATTGTACAACGTCATCCACGGTCCCGACACTGCCCACTGGCTCCCGCCATTGGTGAGAGAGTTGCCGGACCGAGGACCTCCTAACGGCGCCAGGCATGGTCCAATTGGAGGGTTTGTGGTCTACGTTGCTGCATTCGGGTGTTTACCCCAAGGACATTAGATTCTCCAGTTTTGACAAATCGGTCAATCTCACGTGATGTTGACGCAGATCACCGCGGGCGCGACACGGGACTGTCGGTGTTGAGCACCTCGTCGTCAGTCGCAATATCCCGCCAGGTTGGTCCGGCGCGCATGCCAGCGCCGCAGGCAGGACCGTCAAGGCAACCAGCCATCTGACCTGGATGTCAATGCCATACGTGTCGTGTTGGCAGAAGCGCTTCTCGCACCAGGAACTCGTGCGAGACAAGCCGCTGTGCCTTCGCTGTAGGGTGGCTCTTAAATCCAGCAGGCTCGTCACCGCAGACGAGAGGCAACGACACTGCCTTTGCCCGATCTTTCAAAACTGCGGGGGCAATCCCCTTTGGACCTTCGGCGGCGCCATGACTAGAACGAAAAGCACTAACGTAGCTGAACGTCGAGCGTCGACCAGAAGTCCTCGATCATCTTCTTGTCTTGCGCCGGTGCTGTGGCATCGATCTTCGTTGTAAACAGGATCGCACGGCGGCCGCGCCCAGCACCCTGCAACTCGTAAATGGTTTCGTCAGGTCCCTTGGACAGCATTGCCTTTATGCCCTTGAGAGACGCCCCGCGAGCAATCTGCCGACGCGCCTTAGCGTTACGCATGGCTGCGCCAAGTTCAATGTCATCTTTTGTGAGTTGATTAAGGAGCTGGCCTCTGAAGTCCTCGATTGTGCTTCCCGGGTCCAGCTGGGAGAATTCATGGACCATGACGACCGTTCCCCGCGCGCTCATCATCGCATATTGCACTACGCCATTGCCAAGGTCTGCCGATGCGACATTGACGCTGCGATCATGAGCAAATGAGAAGAAGCGTCCGGAAGATATCTTGGTCTGGTTCTGATGAACCGCAATCTTCAAGACCTTCCCGTTCGCCAGCTTGACCGTGATAGTCTCACCATCATCAATCTGTGTCTCTTCACCGTTGATGGTGAGTCTGTACTCCTTGGTCTGCGGGGCAGCCGCAGAAATTGCCGTACCACCCAAGAGCAGGAGAATTCCAAAGCCGATAGCCGTGAGGTGATTGCGTTGATGCCGCATGAGATAATCCTTCCTTGGGGTTCCGATGGGTTAGCGGTGTTCACACCAGAACTATCCCTTTGAACCGGAAGGAGAGCTGTTCCGCAGGGGACATCTTGTGTCGGCCTTAGGTCTGGCCGATCGATGTCGTTGCCGGCCCACAGCAAAGTCGCCATCGAGCACCGAGGTCGAGAGGTTCGGCCACCTTCGGCGCGAGGCCGGCGGCCGGCCGGCACCACAGGATATCGCTTAACCAATCGTTAACCCGACTCGCGCGAACGTTGGCGTGTTGACCTCATGGCACAGCCACCACGCGGGGCCCCGGAACTCCCTTTCCGGGGCTCCTCAATTTTTCGCTCAAGGCCTAAACGCGAGGCCGACATCAGGAATCAAGAGCTCAATGTCTGACGAGTGCAGGGCGCTCGGGTAGGAGCTTTACTCGCGTTGCCCACCTTACGCTTGCGAACCTCGCCGCCCGACGAAGGTCGTGATCTCCTGCGCTGAGATGGCGGCAGCAGGAGGGTCCTTCCAGGGTGGAATGTAGAGAACTTCGATATAGGCGTCCTGCGCGCCCGCAAGACTCTGTATAGGCGCGACACGCCCGTACCTTTCCGCTTTAGGAGCTGTCGTTGCCGACGAAATGGCACCGGTTACGATGTCACCATCTGCATACCGCGCAGGTGTTGCCCTCACCAGGAAGTGCGTTCCACCATGCTGCAACGTCGTTTCGGCAGCTTTCAACAGCAGGCGATCTTGAACATCCGCGTAGTCTTCGAGAGGCCCGCTGGATGCCGAAATGCGGAAGAGATTGGATGACACCTGTTGCACGGCGCCGCCGCCGGCCAATCCCATGACTTGAAAATCACTGGCGCAGCCCGCCAAGGGTGACATTGCCAGAAGCGCAAAGGCCTGCCAGAGCCTCATAGTGACCTCGCCTCATGACGAATCAAATCCGTTTCAAGTTTCGCTGTTGCAGGACGGTAGTGCTAGAGGCTGACTGAGGCCAATCCCCAACCTTAACCAAACGGCAAGAAGAGTGGAGCCGAACACCGACATCGCCGGAACGCGCTGAAAATTGGAGCGAAACAGGACCGACAGGGGCGACGTATAAGCCTTCGCCCTGTCAGGCTGGTCGCACGCGAAGGATATCGGCTCATCGCGTCTTTTGGACATTCACCGCGTTCACAGACAGCGCTTGGCCGACCCAAGATTTCGTGAATGCTAGTCCCCGTCCGGCATCCTAAACCCTCAAGATTTGCCCATGCGCCGCCCGCCAAGACTTGTCACGCGCCCGCATCAAGCGGCTGGCGAACACAATAGCCGCGAGAGGACGTGGGACCGCGCCTTCGTGCCTCGTGGCGATGGCCTGCTGCCACTGCGCAATTGCAGGTTCATCACCATCCAGTTTGGAGAGGGCGAGCATCTGAATATATCCGCCGCATTGATAGAACGCACCTTTGGCATCCCGTTGGTTCAGTGGATCCTCGACGGGCTCGAAAGTGGGCAGATCGTGAAAGGCCCTAAGGGACTTTACTCGCCTGAAGGTGATGCCTTCGGACTTTTCTTCGAGCTCCAATGCGCCCTCCTCACCAGACTGGGCATGCTTGAAGAATGACAACCACATGAACGCTTGCTTACGTGGCACCGAAGTGACCCAGCAAGCAACACCTGGTCATACTCGATTACTTGGAAGCGGTTTGGTGGCGATCGCGGCCAAGTGCTGCAGACGGCGCTCTTGGGCTCATCACCGACCTGGCTTTGAGGATCGCCGACTTTGCCTGACGATTTGTCCGGCGTTTCACACGGCACGATGGACAGACACCGCACCAGAATCGGGTCCAACCTTTGTAAGACAACACAAGGCTTCCACACGTAACATCCTTCATTGGCCGCCTCCAAGGGCAGAACTCGGTTGATTGAGCGGACATACGCTGATGAGCACCCAAATGTGTTCAATGGACTGCACAAGATCGGCAGCTTGCTTGCTTTTGGCGCTAGCCTGAATAACCTCGTTTGATCATCGCGTAATTCTTTCGGTTAGCTTTGCGGCAACGGGGTTCATTCAGTTAAATTCCATTGGTATTTCATGGAATCCACTGCCGACGTTCTTCGGAACACCGAAAATGAGCCGAAATGACCACATCACAAGGGCACGCCACACCCTCGAACAGGCCCGGCGTAAGGTCGATGATCTTGAGCGCTTGATCCGCGAGATGGAGATGGCCGCGGCCGCTCTAGAGCAACAAATCCTCGCGGAAGAAGACCGCACAGGGATACGTGATCGCAAGCAGCCCCACTATTCGACGCTCGCCAAAGCAGCAACTGAGCGTCGCGACAAATTGAAGTCCTCCATCGACGCGCTCCACAGACAGCTGGACAGCGCCATCCAAATGCATGATCGCGCAAGTGAGGAGTTCAATCGCTTGCTTAGCCGCGCCCAAGATGCTTCCAAGCGATAGGGCACTAAGCTACTCCCAACTCAAGGCACGCCTGGGTCGGGCTATCTGAAACCTTGTGGCCACAGGAATATCTTGTTTGGAGCTGTCCTTGGTTGCACCGACGAGCCAACGCGACGGACGCTGGGATTGCCGCTTTGCAGAAGAAACCCAAAGGCTCATTTGGCCAGCACGAGCGATCGTCACCTTTGACGTAAGGATCACCCGACCGGGACCATGAGATCTCATTGACAAGGATCATTGACCAGCCCGTCGTGCGGCCTCTAGGTAAAGACAATTGAAAAAATGCTAGGGAGGAACCTTTCATGCAACGGCTACTCACCATCGGCGCAGTCCAGGCAATTGCGATCTTTTGCTTTTCCGTGCAAGCAAGCAGCATGACGCTCGGTGAATTTGAGTACAAGAACAGTTGCGCGCAATGCCACGGGGACTCAGGCAAGGGCGACGGGCCTTACGCCTCAAATCTCAAGACGGCACCTTCCGACCTCACAGTTCTTCAGAAGCAGAATAATGGTGTGTACCCGGTCGCAAAGGTCTTTTCGATCATCGAGGGCACGACCGACGTGCGCATGCACGGCCCACGCGACATGCCATTGTGGGGACGTCGATTCCGCACGCGAGTCACAGAAAGCGAAGAGGAATTCTCGCGACTTGACCCCAACGAGTATGCCACCACCCGGATCCTGGCCTTGATCGAATATCTTGCGACACTTCAGGCGAAGTGAACGCGACTTCTCCGCCCATCGGCCTTCCAGCCTCGCTTTGGGACCTATTCGGGCTCCTGGCTTTGCGGCATTGCCGCGCAAACCGTGCTCGGAGAAAAGCAGCCGCGCAAGCACGTCATATCGTGACGACGGCCCGCTTCATTGCGTGCCGCGCGGGATACTGTTTTTGCAACAAGACCTGGGTCAACAACGCTTGATAGGTGTCAGGCCTTTTCCTTGAGTGGCGTCCAAGCCATGACGGCACGGAGGATCAATGCGAAAATTCATCCACCTCTCAGGTCTTGCTCTGCTCGCCTGTGCGCTCCCGCCAGCACCACAACAGCGCCGGTGCCGGTCTGGCGGCCACGGCAAGAGCGGTTGCCCGCGTCAGCGAAATGGGTCAAGTCGCCAACAGCAATGACGCGGGTCTTCTGGCCCTGATGGAACTGACCTACAGCACCTACCTCATCAGGTACGTGACGGACCTGCGGCTGGTCTCTATGGGGCGCCACGAACAGAAGCTGGACATGCGCACGCGCGGACGCATTATCCCGCCGCAAGCAGTGCTCATGCTGGCCTCCCCGACTCGGTCGATCAGACTTCTGTTTGAAAAAATACAGCTCGACGATCCGGTACGACTGGCGCATCCAGGCGCACCTGAAAGACTACCTTGAGGCCCAGCGACGAGGCGGATGGTTGCCCATAATGCCTGGGGGCGACCTCTCCGTCGGCGACCGTGACCCGCGTGTCACCGACCTCAGGCGGCGCTTGTTGGCATCGAGAGAACTGGCCCCACAG
>CAZDNY010000120.1:0-8342 GCA_964506885.1 uncultured Hyphomicrobiaceae bacterium
ATCTTGATTGACCCATACGTCAATCGGGTAGGGGGGGCGCGCCACCCCCGCCACGCGCCTGGACTACCCGTTTGGGCTGTGACCGTTGCGCGCTGCAGCAACCGCATTGCTGCTGTGCAGCATCAGCGCTTTTTCTCAGTGATTCCGTGGACTAGATATCTCCTCACGCCGCCGGGCGGAGCGAACACTTCGCCGCGCATAAGCAACACGAGCGGCCTTATGAGATGAGAATGATCACGAGCACCGAATTGAAAAGGAGCACGACAATGACGGCTTTCAAGATGACGGCTCTTGTCGCGGCACTGGCCTCTGCCCTGGCACTGACCGGCGCTGCACCGGCGATGGCTGACGAGGCAACCGGAATGAAGATGGCGCCGCGCCACGGCATCAGCTTCGATGTCGGCTCCAAGCGCGCCGTATCCTACTACCTGGGCCAGGGCGGCATCTGCAACCTGACCGTGTTGATGGCCGACAGCACCGAGCTGGATGCCGTCAAGGGCGCGGCGACCCGTGTCACGATCCCTGTGATCCCGGCCAAGACCGCGCGCATCGATACCGCGGAAGGCAAGACGCTGGAGTTCAAGTGCGCCCCTTCCGCCACCGCCATGACGGTGAAGGTGCTCGGGCAGGTAGCCGTCGTCGTGCCGAAGGGCTGACGTCCGCGGGCCGCAAACGGTCAGCGCATTGAGATGAAGTGAGCGAGAGGGGCCGGGCGACCGGCCCCTTGTCATTTCTGCCCCTGGCGTGAGGCGCTACCCCATCGCCTCGGCAAAGCCGACGACAGCGCTTTCGAACACACGCCGCCCGTCGGTGCCGCCAAGCGCCGCTTCGTAGAGCCGTTCAGGGTGCGGCATCATCCCGACGATGCGGCCCGTTTCGTCGCAGATGCCAGCGATGTTGCGCTGAGACCCGTTGGGATTGGCGGCATCCGTCGCCTCGCCGGCCTCGTCACAATAGCGAAGCACGACGCGGCCTTCGCCTTCCAGCCTGTCGAGCGTGTCCTCATCGGCGAAGTAATTGCCCTCCGCATGCGCGATGGGCACGCGGATCACCTGACCCTTGCGATACGCACGGGTGAAGTAGCTCGTATCATTGTCGATGCGCAGGTCGACGTCGCGGCAGATGAATTTCAAGGAACGGTTGCGCATCAGGACGCCCGGCAACAGGCCCGCCTCGCACAGGATCTGGAACCCGTTGCAGACCCCCAGCAGTGGCGTGCCCGCCTTCGCCTTGGCGATCACGTCGCGCATGATCGGTGAGTGCGCGGCCATGGCCCCGCAGCGCAGGTAGTCGCCGTAGGAAAATCCGCCCGGCAACACTATGAAATCCGACGCCGGGACCGAGGCGCCCCCGTGCCAGACCATGTTCACCGGCGCGCCCGTGATGCGCTCGATGGCGACTTTCATGTCGCGGTCGCAATTGGAGCCGGGAAAGACGATGACGGAAGCGCGCAGCATGATGGGACTCGCTCTTGGTCCATGTTCGACGCCGCTGTTTACCCCTGCTGGGGCTTAACGGCAACTCAACACCCCCTGTGAAATCATGCCGTCAGAGTACGGGGCAAGGGCGTTTTCCAATGATTTCTGGTGCAATACGGGCGTTCATCGCCGAAATCGCCAGCCGGTTCGGCTGGCTCTTGCTGCTCGTCGGCCTCGTTCTGCCAGGCTTCCAGGTCTTCGATCATTTCACCACCGAGCAGGCTGTGGCCACGATCGTCGACATCAAGCCTCTCTGTCAGAAAGAGGTTTGCAGGCTTGAAAAATGCCGCTGGCGCAAGATCAAGTGCGAGACCATGGCCGAGCTCGAAGCCGCCGGCACGAAGGTCCGCAGCAGCCCCTACGCCAAGCTCGCGTTTTCCGATTCCAGCGGCCAAACGCGCCGGACATGGACCAGTTTTTCCAAGCTCGAGATCGATCAGGCTGAAGTGGGCGACCAAATCAAGATCGCCTACCGCGGCAACAACCGGCCTTATGTGGCGCCGCCGTTTTCCTGGCATCTGCCCAGCATCGGGTTCGGCATTTCGTTCGCAGGACTTGTCCTCTTGATCCTTTCCTTCACGCTACGCCGGAAAAAAGCGGCCGGCACAGAACACAAGCCGGATCCAAATCCCGCCAAGCCGCGCTATGAGCGCGCGCGCAA
Organism: uncultured Hyphomicrobiaceae bacterium; assembly: GCA_964506885.1. Taxonomy (GTDB): domain Bacteria; phylum Pseudomonadota; class Alphaproteobacteria; order Rhizobiales; family Hyphomicrobiaceae; genus JAEUMD01. Next base: position 2,140 of record CAZDNY010000120.1, read on the forward strand.
GGGCAGGCAGGCACCCAAACGCTCCGCCGACAAGTCCGTCGTTACGCACGGGCAAATGCCCCCGCGGACCAATTCGGTCCAGCGCAATCGCGGCTGGTTCAGCTGAATTCGGCTTCCAGCGACCGGCTCAGTCTGCTGGTGCCGCTTTCCTGCACGCGCCTTTCTCCAGCGCGACGATATCGCGGCCCCGAAACGTCGAGATCGACACCGACAATGGCGCGGGCTTCAGCACTGCGATGGTCAGCGTTTCCGCCTCGCCCAGCTTGTCGAGCGACTTCGGCGACGGCGCCCACAGCATCGCTTCGCCCTTCGGCGACAACGTGAACGGGCAACCCTTGGCACAGCCTTTCGCAACGAGCGCAGCGATCGAGGCGACATGGCGGTCAGCCGGTCCGCTCACCTGCCAGGTCCCGGCCGGAGTATTCGGCGCCCCGCCTGCCGGTGCGTCCGGTGCGTTGGCCGACAGCGACAGACGGATCGTCCCGTCGGTCTTCTTGAAGGGCGTGAAATCCATGCCGAAGGCTTCGGTGTCGCAATCGTAGGCCGCCGTTTGTCCGGGGACGGTGAGGGCAGGCAGTGGCGCTCCATCGCCCGTTGCAGCCGACGCCTCTGGCTCACCGTCCTTGGGCTTGCCATCCACACCTGCCGTCGATTGGGCAAGGCCAGCGGCGCTGGCCCAGACTGCGCCCACAAGCGCGCCGGCGATCACCATCGAGGCTCTGCGGCGCCCTCTCATTTGAGCATCACCACAACGGCGATGATCGCGGCAACAGCGGGCAGGAGAATGAAGATCGCAGCTTTCATGGCCAGGAACCGCGCCGCGCGCGCCGCATCGTCATTTGTCTGTTGAGCACCGTCACGGTCCGTGCTCATCGCGCGCTCAACCTTCCAGCTCGAAGGCGTAGTTCTCGATTACGGTGTTGGCGAGCAGCTCCTTGCACATGCGTTCCACCGCTTCGCGCGCCTTGTCCGGATCGCTTTCCTTCAAACGGACCTCGATGTATTTGCCCTGCCTGACGTCATCGATACCCGAAAAGCCCAGGCTCTCCAGCGCATGACCAATGGCCTTGCCCTGCGGATCGAGGACGCCGTTCTTCAGGGTGATCTTGATGCGGGCTTTCATGGTCACGTCTCTCAGGCGGTGATGTTGGATCGTTCGGATACGCTTGTGCCCGGAAACGCGGTCCGGGCACAAGGTCTGTCGGTCATTTATTCGCAAGCCGGGCCTAATGGCCTCAGTTGGCCTTGCCCGAACCGTTGGAGGCGACGAGCACCGGGCCGGCGCCCTTAGGCGGACGGCTCTCGTTGAGCACGCCAAGCCGCTTGGCCACCTCCTGGTAGGCCTCCAGCATGCCGCCCAGATCACGGCGGAAGCGGTCCTTGTCGAGCTTCTCGCCCGATGTGATGTCCCACAGGCGGCAGCAATCGGGGCTGATCTCGTCGGCCAGCACGATCCGCATCGTGTCGTTGTCCCACATGCGTCCGAACTCGACCTTGAAGTCGACCAGACGGATGCCGATTCCCAGGAACAGGCCGATCAGGAAGTCGTTGATCCTGAGCGCCAGCGACATGATTTCCTCGATCTCGCCGGGCGTCGCCCAGCCGAACGCGGTGATGTGCTCTTCCGACACCATCGGGTCGTTGAGCTTGTCGTCCTTGTAGTAGAACTCGATCACCGAGCGCGGCAGCGCCGAGCCTTCCTCGAGCCCCAGCCGCGTCGCGATGGACCCGGCGGCGACATTGCGCACCACCACTTCGAGCGGAATGATTTCCACTTCGCGGATCAGCTGCTCGCGCATGTTGATGCGCTTGATGAAGTGTGTCGGCACGCCGATCTCGCCCAGCCGCTGGAAGATCACTTCCGAGATGCGGTTGTTGAGCACGCCCTTGCCTTCGATGAGCGCGTGCTTCTTGGCGTTGAACGCTGTTGCATCATCCTTGAAGTGTTGGATGAGCGTACCAGGCTCTGGTCCTTCGTAGAGAACCTTGGCCTTGCCCTCGTAGACACGACGCCGCCTGTTCATAGGTAGTCCTCTGATCATTGAACTCGTTCTTGTTGTGACTTGCTCAGATACGTCTTAGCGGGAGTGAAGTTTCTTAGGTGTGCCCGCGCACCAGCGTAGAACTGACTCCTTGAAGTTGCAGCAGGTTTTCCTGTCGGGAGCCGGTTTTGGTCGAAGCGGCGGGCGCCGCTTTTTTTCGTCCCGACACTAGCCGAACCGGGGGGCGGAAACAATCTAGAGAAGGGGTCGGTTGCCGAACTCGGTAACCGGCCCGCCAAGCCGTTGATTTCCCCGGTAACGCGGGCTATTGCTCGCAGGCAACGGCTGGCAGGCGTGTCACACGAAACACGCTAAGCGTGCCATTTTTACACATGTTCGCGCAAAAGTTGCGCTACGCTGGAGGCTGGAATGACGACGTTCGACGATCGGCAGAAGGGGTTCGAAAAGAAGTTTGCCCACGATGCCGAGCTCAAGTTCAAGGCCGAGTCGCGCCGCAACAAGATGCTGGCCGAGTGGGCCGGAGCGAAACTCGGCCTGTCGGGCGCGGAGATCGAGGACTACATCAAGGCCGTGCGCCGTGCCGACCTCGAGGAGAAGGGCGACGATGACGTCTTGCGCAAGGTGAAGGGTGACCTCGACGCGAAGGGCCTGGGCATCGCGGAAGCCGAAATCCGCGAAGTCATGGGCGAATTCCTCGCCAAGGCTGTTGCCGAGGTCGAGGGTAGCAAGGGCTGATCCCTCCCCCGTCCCCCGGCGGGCGCATGCGCCGATCCGCGTCATGAAGTCGATGCGGAAACGCTCAAGGCCTTATTTGCAAAGCCCGCTCGATCCGAGCGGGCTTTGCATTTTCCACTGCTCCAACTGCAGATCAAGAAGTGCGGGCCGGCGCCAGGGACTGCCCGACCTTTTTCAAGAACCAGCCGAACTGCATCAGCCCTTCTGGCCAAGGACCGTGCCCCGAAGCCGCGTTTATATGCCCCATCGGTCCGGCTTCGATGTAGCTAGCCCCCCAGACACGAGCCAACTCCTTGGCCCGGGCTGAGCTGCAATAGGGGTCGTTCGTCGACGCAACCAGGGCCGCCGGACACGAAAACGGCTTATTGGGCAAGGGCGAAAAGCCGTGCGTCGAAGAGCCCAACGTATAGCCCGCGCTCGCCGGCCACGTCGCAGAATTGTCGACGTCGGCAGGCGCCACCAGAAAAGCACCCGCGATCGCCGCAGACGGCAGCTCGTGCATGGCATGAACGGCCGTTGCGACACCCAGGCTGTGTGCCACGAGCACGATCGGAAGATCCGTTTCCGACTTGGCGATCGTGCTGATCAGCGTGCCCACCCAGATGTCTCGGTCTGGGTGCAGCCAGTTGCTCTGTTCAACGCGCCGCGCGGTCTTCAGACTGCGCTGCCACCGCGTCTGCCAGTGATCCTCTCCCGAACTCTGCGAGCCTGGAACGATCAGGATTTCGACGTCTGAGGTTTTCATGAAATTCACTACCTAGCGACGCACGATGACAGGTTGGTGACAGCCGGGGCGGCAACCCGGCGTCACGTTCCGCTCCAGTCCGGCTTGCGCTTGGCCAGGAACGATTCCATGCCCTCGCGGAAGTCGGCGGAGGTGTAGCACATCGCGATGAGGTCCTCGTCCTGGCCGCGCAGGGCGGGCCGCAGCCGCCGCAGTGCTTCCTTGGTGGCGCGCAGCGTCAGCGGCGCATGCCCGGCGAGTTGCCGCGCAAGCACGCCCGCACGCGCCATAAGTGCGCCGTGGTCCTCGACCACTTCGCTGACAAGGCCGATCGATAGTGCTTCGTGCGCTCCCATCAGGCGCGCGGTGAACAGTATCTCCTTGGTACGCGCCATGCCGATCAGGCTGGCCAGCCGCGCCAGATTGGTCATCGACAGGCAGTTGCCGAGCGTACGTGCGATGGGAAAACCGAAACGCATGTCGGCCGTGGCGATCCGCAGGTCGCACACCGCGGCAATGGCCGCACCGCCGCCCGTGCACGCCCCCGCAATCGCAGCGAGCGTTGGGACTGGAGTTTCCTCGATGGTAGAGAGCACGCGGTCCATTTTTTCTTCGTAGGCGAGGGCATCCTCGCGGGTTGTGACGTCGCGAAAGGCCGCAATGTCGGTGCCGGCACCGAAGGCCTTGTCGCCTGCGCCCGTGATGATGAGCGCCTTGACCGGTCCACCAGGCGCTATTCCCGCGCAGATCTCCGCCAGCCCCTCGTACATGGCCAGCGTCAGAGCATTGCGCGCTGCCGGCCGGTTGAGTGTGGCCAGCGCAATACCGTCGTTGCCGACCTCGTACAGCAGTTCGCTGGTGGATCCGGAAACATCGCTGACAGAAGGCATCACGGTGTCCTTTCTCGACGATCAGGCAGAGCGGGCGACGACGGCCGCACTGTTCGACCACAATGCGAGCTTGTGGGCAACTGCGTGACGCAAGGCCCTGATCATCATGAGGGGTCACCGCCCCCCACGGCTTTCGATGCTGGCGTGATCGGCATGCTCCGCGCGGTCCGCGCCGCCCGGCTCCGCCTCGGGCTCCTGCGGCATCGGCGGCGCGAAGCTGGCTGGCACCGGCTCGAATTCGCCCGTCTGCTCGGGCGGCGGCGCGGCGCGCACCATCACGCGTGCGATGCCGAACGCCGCCAGCGCCAGCGCCGCCACCGCGGTCAGCTCGAACAGCGCATTGGCACCGAAATGCGACATCGCCACCGAGGCCGTCAACGGCCCTGCCATCGCACCAATTCCGAACACCAGCAACAGGCCGCTCGCCACCTCCACCGACGTGCCCGGATCGGCAGCGTCGTTCGCATGCGCATTGCAGATCGAATAGAGCGTCAGCAGGCACCCGCCGTATAGAAAGCTCAACACGAGGAATAGGGCGCGCGCGCCGATCGGATCAATCAGGGCAAGCCAGACCGAAAGCGCCGCCAGGGCACCGGCGATGCCGATCAGGACAAGTCGTCGGTCGGTAAAATCGGACAGGCGCCCAAGCGGCCATTGCAGCATCATGCCACCGATCACGACGATGGTCATGAAGTTGGCGATCCGGAACACATCGAGCCCGATGGCCTGGCCGTAGGTAGGCGCCATGCCCCAGAAAGCGCCATTGGTAAGCCCGGCGAGCAGCGTGCCCACCAGTGCAACGGGCGAGACGTCGTAAAGGCGTTTGAGATTGAGGCTGGGCGTCACCGGAGGCGTGGGCGCTTCCGTTCGCGTCAGCGCAACGGGAATGACCGCCAGCGACAACAGCACCGACGACACCGCGAACAGCGCGAAGCTCGACGGTGCCGCCATATTGATCAACTGCTGCCCGATGGCGATCGATCCCAGGTTGACCACCAGATAGACCGCAAGCAGGCCGCCGCGCTGCTCCGTCGTGGTTGCTCCGTTGAGCCAGCTTTCCACGACGAGGTAAAGTCCCGCCAGCGAAGCTCCGGTGATGAGGCGCAGCGCCAGCCAAGACCAGACATTGGGCTCGATGGCGTGCAGGATGGCGGTCCCCGAAGCAAGGCTCGCCAGCATCGAGAACGTCCGGATATGGCCGACGCGGATGATCGTGCGCGGCGCCATCCAGCAGCCGGCCAGATAGCCGATGAAGTAGCCGGACATGACGAGGCCGGTCTGGAACGTGGAGAACCCCTCCAAGCCGGCACGAACGCCGAGCAGCGTGTTCTGCAGCCCCATGCCGATCAGCAGGAGCGAGAGGCTTGAAAGCAGCGCGCCGAAAAGTCGAACGTGTGTGGTGAGCATGCCCCGATTTCATCTTTGGACGGTCGGGCCCCATCGCGCGAACGCCAAGCTGCATGTTTCAGAACACCGCAACAGGGTGCGATGCAACAATAATGGCCCGGAGGAAACCGTACACCCCGGTTGCGGTATCGCTGTGACACCGCCTGAGGTGCGGGCGCGGTGTGCCGTTCGGTGCGACAAACCGCGCGCTGAGCGGCCTTTTGCCGAGCATACACCCAGATGATAGCCGCCTTCTTCTCACCGATAGAGGCAAATTCCTACATCGAAGCAATGAGATAGGTGCGAAACGTGCGGGCTGTGTGCTAAGACCGCGACGAGCCTCGCCGATGTGCCCACCCAGGCTTGATTGGAGCGAGAGATCAGAAGTATTCAAATACGCGAATGTTTTGATTTTTGATCCGTGCGCGGCCCCAAGCCACGACCCGAGGACGATCGGCCAGCAAC
>CAZDNY010000121.1:0-8312 GCA_964506885.1 uncultured Hyphomicrobiaceae bacterium
AGGCTCCCGAACCCGGTCGGGGCGACCATCGGCTGCCTGTGCGATCCGGTCGATCTCGGGCAAGTGCGCATTATCCCAACGTGTCAGCCAGCGACGCGACACCCGGTCCAGCGAGTTGAGGGCTTGCCGCGGTACGATCTTCGTCGCCGCATCCAGCAGCCTGTGCGCCCGCGCCTCTTCCCGTTCCAGCGTCTCCATCGGGAAATCCGGCCCGACCTCCAGGATTGGGATTTCGGGCAGACCGGCAAGCACGGGGGCCCTCGGCGCGTTGGGCGGAGAGGCGGAGCTCTCAGGTGAAGCGGGTTCGGTCATCGGCTCTTTCGCGAGGTCGGGATGGTGTGTCGGCGCCGCGGACGAAGCCGCGGACTCGACATGGGGCTCGACTTATAGGCTTCCATCCGTGAACAACCAGCCCTATCTGGGCCAGCCTGATTTAGGGCGATCCCGTCCCCCTTGCGAGCCCAGGGCCTCACTCGGCTGGGTTTGCCGTTGACAATCCGGCTCCCAGCGATGATAACCCCGCCAACGCGTTCGGTCCCGCCGAGCGCGCGAAATGCGCTGCCCGAGGCTCTCCGGCGACCGAAAACGGTCGCGTAAGGCTCGAAAGTCCGCTCTGCAACCCGGCCTGCGCCGGGCAGATGAGCGGCGCCACAGGGCGCGGCTAACGAGAGAAGGGCAAGAGCCATGTACGCTGTCATCAAGACAGGCGGCAAGCAGTACCGTGTCGCCAAGGACGATATCATCACCATCGAGAAGCTGGAGGGCGACGCTGGCGCCTCCGTCGAGTTCGGCGAGGTCCTCATGGTCGGCGAAGGCGCCTCCGTGAAGGTCGGCGCGCCGACGGTTTCGGGAGCCAAGGTCACCGGCGAACTCGTCGCGCAGACCCGCGGCCCCAAGGTCATCGCCTTCAAGAAGCGCCGCCGCAAGAATTCGCGCCGCAAGCGCGGTCACCGCCAGGACCTGACCAAGGTCCGCATCACGTCGATCGTTGGCGCCTGACGGCAGCCACGCATCAGGACCACAAGCTTTAAGGATACCAAGTCATGGCACAAAAAAAGGCCGGCGGCTCATCGAAGAACGGTCGCGATTCCAATCCCAAGATGCTGGGCGTCAAGCGCTACGGCGGTGAGCACGTCATCCCTGGCAACATCCTGGTCCGCCAGCGCGGCACCAAGGTGCACCCGGGCGATAACGTCGGCATGGGCACCGATCACACGCTGTTCGCCAAGACTGAGGGTCAGGTCGAGTTCCGCACGCGCCGCAACGGCCGCGTGTTCGTCTCGGTTCGCCCGGCAGGCGCCGAGGCAGCAGAGTAGTTTCTTATCGGCGCCGCAAAAGCGCTGGATAGAGAAGTTAGGCGATGAAGGGGAGGCGCTGTCGTCTCCCCTTTCGCGTATGAGGACCGCCGTTGTCACAGCTGTTGCGCATCTTCCGTCGCAAGTCCACGAACGGCAGCGGTCCGGTCCGCACCGGGCGCCTCGTCCTGCGCCCACTCTCCGAGACAGATCTTGCAGAGGTCACGCGCCTTGCCGGTGACTGGGATGTGGCCTCTATGACGGCCCGGATCCCCTATCCCTATACGCTGGCCGATGCGCGCCACTGGCTCGAAGGTCTGGAGGACGGCGAGTTTGTCTGCGCGATCGAGCGTGCCGAGGATGGCGCCCTGGTCGGCGTCACCGGCTATCTGCCTGCCGAACCTGGCAGCGATCAAAGCTCCGCCGAGATCGGCTATTGGATCGGTAAGCCCTACTGGGGCAATGGATACGCCACCGAAGCCGCACGTGCCTTGATCGCGCAATGCTTCAACGGCGCCGGATTCGACACGCTGACGTGCTGCCATTTCTCCGACAATCCTGCCTCGCGGCGGGTTATCGAGAAGCTGGGCTTTGAGCCGGCTGGCCCATGCATGCGCTGGTGCGAGGCACGCCGCATCGAGGCGCCCGCCGAGCACTACGTGCTGAAGCGTTCGGGCGGCTTTCGCTTCGGCTCCCGCAAGGCGTGAGGATGTGCCATGCCGCAGCCCATCTTGCGATCGCAGCGCCTCACTCTTCGTCCCGCCCGGCCAGACGACGCCGGCGACGTCTACCGCAACATCAACGACTGGGACGTCATCAGTATGATTGCGCGACCGCCCTGGCCCTACCCGCGCGAGCTTGCCGACGAGTTCGTGCGCACGGCCTCGTCGTCGGTGATCGAGTACGAAGGAGAGGTCGTCGGCGCTATCGGCATCGCCGGCCGCACGCACGGCTATAACCTGGGCTTCTGGCTCGGCAAGCGCTATTGGGGCAGAGGCCTGATGACCGAAGCGGCGACCGCGCTTCTTCAGTCATTTTTTGCCCAGATGGGCGACGAAGCCGTTCACTCCGCCTATCTTGTCGACAACCCGGCCTCGTGGCGCGTGCAGGAGAAGCTCGGCTTCGTCAATGTCGGCCCGTGCCGGCTGAACATCAATTCGCGCGGCGGCGACCAGCCAGGCGTCGAGACCCTGCTCACGCGCCAAGCCTTTGAGGCCCGTCTCTCATGAAATTCCTCGACCAGGCAAAAATCTACATCAAGGCGGGCAACGGTGGCGCCGGTTGCGTCAGCTTCCGCCGTGAAAAGTTCATCGAGTTCGGCGGCCCCGATGGCGGCGACGGCGGCAAGGGTGGCGACGTCATCGCCGAGTGCGTGCAAAACCTCAACACGCTCATCGACTACCGCTATCAGCAGCATTTCAAGGCCAGAAACGGAACGCCGGGCATGGGGCGCAACCGCGCCGGTCCCTCGGGCGCCGACGTGGTCATCAAGGTGCCGCCCGGCACCGAGATCTACGCCGAGGACAACGAGACGCTGATCGCCGACCTGAAAGAACCCGGCGAGCGCGTCGTGCTGGCGCGTGGCGGCAACGGCGGCTTTGGCAATGCGCACTTCAAGTCGTCCACCAATCAGGCGCCGCGCCATGCCAACCCGGGCCTCGAGGGCGAGGAACTCACGATCTGGCTGCGCTTGAAACTGATTGCGGATGCCGGTCTCGTCGGTCTGCCCAACGCCGGCAAGTCGACATTCCTCGCCGCTGTCTCCGCGGCCAAGCCGAAAATCGCCGACTATCCCTTCACGACTTTACACCCCAACCTCGGCGTCGTGCGCGCCGGCGACACCGATTTCGTCCTCGCCGATATTCCGGGGCTCATCGAAGGCGCGCACGAAGGTGCCGGGCTCGGTACGCGCTTCTTGGGCCATGTCGAACGAACCCGCGTCCTGCTCCATCTGGTCGACGCCACACAGGACGACATCGCCGGCGCCTGCGACACCGTGCGCGCCGAACTCAAAGCCTACGGTCACGATCTCGATACGAAGCGCGAGATTGTTGCGCTGTCCAAGATCGATGCGCTCGATCCGGAAACGCGCAATGAAAAGGCAGCCGAACTGGCCGACGCTGCCGGAACCAGGCCGCTGTTGCTGTCGGCCGTTTCCGGAGAAGGTGTCGATGCCGCGCTTTTTGCGTTAGCGCGCGAGATTGGCAGCGCCGAGCGCGAGGAGCAGGCCGAGGAGGCGCAGGAGGCCAAGCCCTGGCAGCCGTGACCACTGGAGCATTTTCCGACGAAGTGGTCGCCGGTTCGTCGAAAGAAAAAGCGCCTAAACAAGAACCTGGGAGTTTGCCATCCGGCAAGGCACATGACGAGGAGGCAGGACACGTGCACGAGGCAGAAACCGACGTTCGCTCCATGTGCGCCATCGGCCTCAGGGGACAGTTGGGTTTGAACGGCTGGCTGCCCTGGGAAGGTGACGGGCGGCCTGAGTTCCGCGCCGATGTCGAGCGCTTCTTCTACAAGACGAAGGGCCATGTTCTCCTCGCCGGCCCCAAGACGATCGCTGCCGTGCCGAAGTGGGCTTACGCCGACCGGACCATCGCCGTCATCCGCTCTTCGGAGAAGCCCGAAGACGTCCTCGCCCGTTACAAGGGCCGTCGCGTCTTCATCGGTGGCGGCCCGCCGGTGTGGGATGTTTATGCGCCCTTCATTCGCCACTGGGACATCACGCGGCTGCCCTACGACGGTCCGGCCGATCGCTGGTTCGATCCCAAGTGGCTGGTCGGCGCTGGGCGCGATTGACGCTTGGCGGTTTCGTCCTACCAGCTACCAAACGGTGACAGGCCATAGGGGCTGAGCCCGCTGGAAGACCATGGAGAGGCGAACGGCGAAGACCACGGCGAGACGCCCGTCTGCCAGGGTGAGCCGAGCCCGCTCGCGTAGGGCCATCCAGCGTAAGGGCTATAGGGGTTGAAGCTGTAAGGGTTGGCGCCGTAGGGGCTGTAGGCCGACCACGGCGTGCCCATGCCGCCCCAGCGGTTCCACGGCGAACCGTAGCTGCCCGGATATCCCGGCAGTCCGGCCCCATAGCCTGCTCCAGGGTAGCCAACGCCGGGATAGTCGACGGTCGGTCCGTACCATTGCCCGAGCGGATTTTGCGCCCAGAAGGAATAGCGCGGTCCGCCGCCGATCTGGAACGAGAAGCAGAAGAAGGCTTGCGCGGGATGTGGATACATCGCGAGTGCGGCAAGCGCGAAGGCGGCAAGTGCTGTCAGGCGAGTTCGAACGGTCCGCAACATGACGAGGCCCCGGCGAGGTCGACGCTTGGCGGCATTGTCGCGCGCACGCGCGATCCCGTCGAGACTTTCCTGAAACTATGCCTTCCGCGCGTTAATCTCTCAAAAGCTCGTTGATCGAGGTCTTCGAACGCGTCTTCTCATCGACCCGTTTGACGATCACCGCGCAGTAGAGTCCCGGCCCCTGCGAACCGTCCGGCAGCGGCTTGCCCGGCATCGTGCCCGATACAACCACCGAGTAGGGCGGCACGGCGCCGAAGAACTTCTCGCCCGTTGCACGGTCGATGATGGTCGTCGAGGCGCCGATGTAGACGCCCATCGACAGAACCGAGCCCTCGCCCACGCGCACGCCCTCGGCCACTTCCGCACGCGCGCCGATGAAGCAGTTGTCCTCGATCACGACCGGCCCCGCCTGCAGCGGTTCCAGCACCCCGCCAATGCCCGCGCCGCCCGAGATGTGGCAGTTCTTGCCGATCTGCGCGCAACTGCCGACCGTCGCCCAGGTGTCGACCATGGTGCCGGAATCGACATAGGCGCCCAGGTTGACGAACGACGGCATCAACACCACGCCAGGCGCGATATAGGCCGAGTGGCGCACGATCGCTCCGGGCACTGCACGAAAGCCCGCGTCCTTGAAGGCCTGCGCATTCCAGTCGCCGTACTTCAGCGGCACCTTGTCGAAGCCGTGCACGCGGCTGGCATAGGTGCCGCTCTTCTGGAACGGAATGATCTCGTTGTCGTTGAGCCGGAACGACAGCAGCACGGCCTTCTTCAGCCACTGGTTGACGACCCATGCGCCGTCCTTCTTCTCCGCCACCCGTGCCTGCCCGCTGTCGAGCAGGTTGAGTGCGGCCTCCACCGCATCGCGCACCGCGCCCTTCGTGCCGGTATTGATCGTGTCGCGGGCCTCGAAGGCGGCTTCGATGGTCTGTTGCAGGTCGGCGTGCGACATCGGCGGCGGCTCCCTCATCGGTCGTTCGGTGGGTCTGTCGGTGTGTCCGGCCGAGGTTGTGGCGCCTTGCACCGATGGTGTCAATCATGGGTACCACCCGCCCCTGGGCGCCCTGTCCCTTTCGGGTTGGCTCCCGCCGGTGACACCTGCTGCCCAATTGCCGATCTGATCGCAAATTTGTGTTTGCTGGTGCGCGAATCTCAATAGCTTCGAAAAGCCGCACAAGAGGTGTGGTTTTCGAAGCGAGACAAGGGCCATGGCCAAGAAACCGGCAAGTGAGAAGACGAGCGCCAAGGTTGCCTCTGCGGCGGCCAAGGTTCTCAAGGATCCCAAGGCATCCAAGAATGCAAAGTCAGCAGCGGCGTCGGCCCTGACCCAGAAGGGCTCGGATGAAAAGACGTCCGCCAAGGTCGCCTCCAAGGCGGCCAAGGTCCTCAAAGACCCCAAGGCATCCAAGGCGGAAAAAACGGTCGCTGCCTCTGCGCTGACCCAGAAGGCCGCCAAGGACCCTGCCAAGAAGGCCCCTGCCAAAAAGGCAGCGAAAAAGAAATAAGCGATGCACGCCTCTGCGCGGCCCGGCCGGCACCAGGGGCGGGTGATGAAGCACGAAGGGCGGAGCCGCAAGCTCCGCCCTTGTCTGTTGTTCAGCGTCTGTTGTTCAGCCTCGCCACGGCGCGTGCACCGGCGCGCAGCGGACCCGTTCGTGCCGGCGCCGAACGAGCGAAAAGAAGGAATTAGAGTTCCCCCGTCAGGAACTGCGCGCGGCCGAGACCGAACGACCAGTCCTCGTCCGAATTCTCGACCATAGAAACCATGACATCGCTCGAAGCGATACCCGCCGCCGTCTCCAGCGCCGCGCACACGAGACGATAGAAGGCTTCCTTCTGATCGCGCGGCCGTGGCCTTGTGATCACCTGGATCATGATCCGCTGGTCGGTTCGGGGAATGTCGAGCCCGGTGTCCTCCATGACCAGCCGCGATGGCTTGAGCTCGGTTATGATCTGCTAGCGGTCCCGCTCCCGCACCTTGAAGGCCGCGAGCATGGCCTGATGCACGGCCTCGCTGATGGCGGCGATCTCGCTTTCGGTGCGGCCTTCGACGAGATCGATGCGCATCAGCGGCATGGTCGGTGTCCTTGTTCAGACAAAGTTGCTGGTATGCGTTAACGCAGAGCCGCCTCGATCAGCCGCTTGGCATCGGGATGGTCCCACTCCGCCGGTCCCATGAGCCGACCGATCTCGCGCCCCTCAGAGTCGACGAGAAGCGTTGCCGGCATGCCGATCGCCTTGACGTGGCTGGCCGCACGCGCCGTCGGGTCGGCGTAGAAATTCAGCGACTTGACGTCGATACCTTTCAGGAATTCGCGCGCCTTGTCGAAACCGTTCTTGTCGACGCTGACGGCTACCACCTCGAACTTGTCCGAGCCCAGCTCCTTTTGCAGACGATCGAGCGCCGGCATTTCCTCCCGGCACGGCCCGCACCAGGTCGCCCACAGGTTCAACAGCACGACCTTGCCCTTGAAGGCTTCGATGGTCTTGGTTTCCTGGGTTTGATCGAAGAATGGAAAGGCTGGCACCGGCTCCGGCGCCGTCTTGTACACGAAGGCGGCCACCTTTCCGGTGTTGTGGCGCTCCGACGAGCCGCCGTCCTGGGAGGTCGCGCTGGGGGCAACTGCAACCTTGCCGCTCGTTTGGCCCGCAGGAGCGTTGTCACGCCCTTGTCCGCTGACGTATACCCCCGCGAGCAGTGCGCCCGCAGCCAGAAGTGCGACGACTGGCAGTGAACCGCGCATATCCTACCTTTCCTTGACCTGTTGCCTGCGACGGCCGAGCCCTGGGAGCCATGCCCGTGACCGACAAATCCGCCAACAAGATGTGGGGTGGCCGTTTCGAGATGTCACCCGACGAGCTGATGGTGCGAATAAATGCCTCGATCGGGTTCGACAAGGCCCTGGCACCTCAGGATATTCGCGGCTCGAAGGCGCATGCGGCCATGTTGGCCGAAACCGGCATCATTTCCAAATCAGATGCCCGTGAGATCGCCAAAGGCCTCGATCAGGTGGCGGACGAGATCGCGTCTGGCAAATTCAAGTTTTCCCAGGCGCTCGAAGACATCCACATGAACGTCGAGGCGCGGCTGACCGAGATCATCGGCCCGGCCGCCGGACGGCTGCACACCGCGCGCTCGCGCAACGATCAGGTGGCACTCGATTTCCGCATGTACGTGCGTGACGCCGTCGATGCGTTCGATGGCGCGCTGGCGGCCCTGCAGACCGCGCTTGCCGAAAAAGCGCTTGCGCACGCCGCGGTCATCATGCCGGGATTTACCCACCTTCAGCCCGCCCAGCCGGTCACCTTCGGTCACCATCTGCTCGCCTACGTCGAAATGTTCGGCCGCGACCGGGCGCGTTTTGCCGACGCCCGCAAGCGCATGAACGAGTGTCCGCTCGGCGCGGCCGCACTCGCCGGCACGTCGTTCCCGATCGACCGGCACATGACCGCCAAGGCGCTGGGCTTCGACCGGCCGACATCGAATTCGCTGGACAGCGTCGCCGATCGCGACTTCGCCCTGGAGACACTTGCGGCCGCAACGATTTCCGCCATGCACCTGTCGCGCCTCGCCGAGGAGATCGTCATCTGGATGACGCCGCAGTTCGGCTTCATCAGGTTGTCCGACAAGTGGACCACCGGTTCCTCGATCATGCCGCAGAAGCGCAATCCGGACGCCGCCGAGCTATGCCGCGCCAAGGTTGGCCGCATCGCCGCCGCCTTCCAG
>CAZDNY010000122.1:0-8297 GCA_964506885.1 uncultured Hyphomicrobiaceae bacterium
CCCGAGCCCCTCGAGAAACGCCGCAACCGCATCTTTGTAGACACGATCGCCGACCGCCTTCATGTGATCACGCCCCGGTATCGTCACAGCTTTGGCACCCGGAATGAGCGCGGCCAGATCCTGCGCCGAACCGCCGACCACATCCGTTTCCCCCACAGCCACCAGCACAGGACAGGAAATTCGCGCGACATCATCCCGCGTCAGCGGATCGCGTGCCGAGCGGATACAGGCGGCGAGCGCCTTCAGGTCGCTGTTGGTCTGCTCGGCGAACGCCCGGAACGTGCGCGCGGTCGCATTCGTCACGTCATCGATCGACGGCGCTTCCAGCGCGGCGGCAATCGGACCGGTCCCGGCCATGCCCCGCACCATGTTGATGCCGAGCCCCCCGAAAACGGCGCTGGTCACCCGCTCGGGATGCGCCAGGCTCAGGAACGCCGTAATCCGCGCGCCCATAGAATAACCCATCACGTGCGCCGCCGCGATCCCAAGGTGGTCGAGCAGCCGGCGCGCGTCCTCCGCCATCAGGGGAGCACCGTAATCCTCCAGGCGATAGAGCTTCTGGCTGCGCCCATGGCCTCGGTTGTCGAAGGCGATGACCCGGTAGCCCTTGCCCTTCAGAAAACCGACCCACCCGGGGGTGACCCAGTTCGTCTGCACATTCGAAGCGAACCCGTGGATCAGCACGACCGGCCGGCCCTCGCCTTCGTCGATATACGCGATGTCCACCCCGTCCGAGCTGAAGCTGTGCACCCCGATCACCTCCTTTTTTGCGACCATAGTGCGGCGCCCCTCCCCTACCATTTCCGGCCCGCCGGGGCTATGGTCGCGGCCAAGCGATAGCTTCAAACCGAGGAGCGGCCACGCATGGCAGGAAGCGCTGTCCCACATTTCGCAAACGACGGCGGCGACGAGAAGATCTTCATCGGCGTCAAGGAATTCCAGTGCATGGGCGCACGCGCGCCCTACGACCATCCGCACGTCTATCTGGACATGGGCGCGGACGGCCAGATCCTTTGCCCGTACTGCTCGACCCTTTACATCTATGATCCGCGCCTGGGCGCAACCGAGAGCGATCCCGCCGGCTGCCGCGTTGCCGACGTGACCGAGCCTGCGGCCGGCTGATCGCGCAGGCCCGCGCCTGATGAAAAGGGCCTTCGCAGCGGAGGCTTCCACATGACGACGCAGCCGACCACGGCCACCCGCACGGCGCTCGATGTGCAGCCCGCGCGCGGTGACGCGCCGCTCATTCTGATCGCCGGCGGCGGTATCGGCGGCCTCGCCGCCGCCCTGGCGCTCGCCAACCGCGGCATCGACACGCGTGTGCTCGAACGCCGCGCGAATTTCCCGCCGGAAGGCGCCGGTATCCAGTTGGGTCCCAACGGCACCCGCATCCTCGCCGAACTGGGCGTTACAGAACGCTTGGAGCAGCTTGCCGGCAAACCCGATTGCATCCATGCCCGCAATGCGGCCAGCGGTGCATCGCTTGCGCGCCTACCGCTGGGGGACTGGATCGCAACCCGCCACGGCGCGCCCTACTGGGTGCTGCACCGTCAGGATTTGCACGCCGCGCTGCTGGCTGCCGCCAAGGCCTCTGCGCACATCGCAATCGAAATGGATAGCGGCGTCGCCGAGGCCGCACTGACCGACGACGGCATCAGCGTAACGACCCGCAGCGGCCGCACGCTTCACGCCGATGCGCTGATCTGCGCGGACGGCCTGCGCTCACATCTGCGCGACGAGATATTCGATGCGCCACCATTGCGGTTCGCAGAGCGCTCTGCCGCACGCGCCGTCATTCCCGCACAAGACATCCCCTCCGAACTGCGCGAAAACGCAACCGCGCTGTGGATGTCTCCCCGCGCCCATGTCGTACACTATCCTGTCCGTTCCGGTCGCGAGCTGGCGATGATCTTCGTGCGCAAGGACACCGTGCCGAGCGACGACTGGAGTACCGAAATCCCGCACAGCTGGGTGCTCGATACTGCAAGGGATTTTTGCGCGCCGCTTCGCCAACTGCTCGAAACGCCGCCGCAATGGAAGAAATGGGCGTTGTTCGAATTGCCGCCGCTTCCCTTCTGGCACGCTGAACGCATCGCACTGCTGGGCGATGCCGCTCACCCGACCCTGCCGTTCCTCGCGCAAGGCGCGGTCCTCGCCCTGGAAGATGCCGCAATACTCGCGCGCAGGATCGCCGAAACCCCAACCAATATTCCACGCGCACTGGCCGCATACGCCATGGCCCGCAGACATCGCGCGACCCGCGTCGTCTCGGCCGCCAGATCCAACGGCCGAATCTATCATCTCGACGGCGCCATGGCCGCCGCACGCGACACGACGCTGAGATTGACGCCGCCGCGTCTCTTGATGGCCAGATACGATTGGGTCTACGGCTGGCGGCCAACGTGATGCGAGCGCGTTCAGCACGTTCAGCCGAAGTGTGTGCGGGTCGGCGTGAAAGACATGCTCAAAAAAAAGTGTAAATGTGCAGCCGAAGTGTGTGCGGTCAGGCTGTGAAAAACATGCTCCATGCCAAAGATCGCATCAGCCGCGCCAGAACTCCGAACGGAACAGCACCAGCACAGTGAACAGCTCCAGCCGCCCCAGCAGCATCGCGAACGACAACACCCACTTGGCCTCCGAAGGCAGTGCCGAGTAATTGCCGGTCGGACCGATGATATGGCCGAGGCCGGGGCCGACGTTGCCCACCGCCTGGGCGGCCGCCGTAAGCGACGTCACCAGATCGAGATCGAGCGCCGCCAGCAGCACGGTGAAGATGCCGACCGTCGCCATGTAGATCGCCAGGAAGGCCACGACCGAGAACGGGACGTCGTCGGGCAGGCGGCGCCCGTTGTACATCAGCGTCACCACCCGGTTCGGGCTCATCAGGTGCAGGAAGTGGCTGCGCGCCAGCATGCCGGCCACCTGCAGCCGGTAGATCTTGATGCCGCCCGTCGTCGATCCCGAGCACCCGCCGACGAACTTGAGCAGGAAGAACAGGCCCACCGAGAACGTGCCCCAGGCGGTGTAGTCTTCTACGGCATAGCCTGTCGTCGTCACGATCGAAACGACACTGAAAGTCGCCACGCGCACCGCCTCGCCCAACGGAACATCGCGCGTCACGGCAAGCCAGACGGCCAGCGTCAGCGCCACGACCACAATGAAGCTCAAGAACCCTTGCACCTGCGAATCGCGCCAGATCGCCATGCGGTCGCCGTGCAGCGCCTTGATGTAGACGACGAAGGGAAGCGCACCAAGGATCATGAAGAAGACGGCCGCCCACTCCAGTGACGGCGAGCGGAAAAACGCAAAGCTCTCGTCGTGGGTGGAGAACCCCGCAGTCGAAACCGTCGTCAGCGAATGGCACACAGCGTCGAACACGCTCATGCCCAATGCGGCATAGACCACCGCGCACCCCACCAGCAGGCCGACGTAGACCCCCGCGATCGACATCGTCAGCTCGACGGCGCGCGGCATGATCTTTTCTGATTTGTCCGAGCTTTCCATCTGGAACAGCTGCATGCCGCCCACCCGCAGGAACGGCAGCATCAAGATCGCCATCACGATGATGCCGAGCCCGCCGAGGCCCTGCAGCAGCGCCCGCCAGAACAGGACACCGCGCGGCAATTTGTCGAGCCCGACGAGCACCGTGGCACCCGTCGTCGTGATCCCCGACATCGCCTCGAAGAAGCTGTCGGCATACCCAAGCCCCAGAAGCTTGAAGGGAACCGCCGCTGCCATGGTGACGGCAACCCAACTCACCGTCGTCAGCAGGAAGCCTTCCTTGATTCCCAGTTGCACGGGCTTGTCGTCGTAGGCGACGAGCACCATCAAGCCGCCGACGAAGAACGTCAGCAGGGACGAGCCGAAGAAGACCTTCCAGTCCTCGTGCCCGTCGGCGACGTCGACCACCGCCGGCAACACCATCGCCGCCGCGATCGTGCACAGCATCAAGCCGACGACGAAGACAATGGGGCGAAGCTGGATCAAGTTGGCCTCTCCGGAAAAGTCATGCCGGTCTTGAGAGACCAATGGGTTGCAGATGCCGCACGACCGGCATCAGACCATGGGAGCGCAGCCCAGTGTGCATCGCGCATGGTAAATCGACCGTCAACGCCTTTGAAGCATGCAAACTGCGACATTCAGGGGTTGCACGCACATGCCTCAAGCAGCGCCCTCCTTCAGCGCGGCCTGCGCCGCCGCAAGCCGCGCGATGGGCACCCGGAAAGGCGAACACGATACATAGGTCAGCCCCACCTCGTGGCAGAAGAACACCGAATCGGGATCGCCGCCGTGCTCGCCGCAGATCCCGATCTTGAGGTCCGGCTTGACCCGCCGCCCCCGCTCGGTACCGATGCGCACCAGTTCACCCACGCCCTCACGGTCGATCGACACGAACGGATCGGACGCAAAGATGCCGTGCGCGGTGTAGCTTGCGAGGATCGGCGCGGCGTCATCGCGGCTCAAGCCCATCGTCGTCTGTGTCAGGT
Source organism: uncultured Hyphomicrobiaceae bacterium (assembly GCA_964506885.1). Classification (GTDB taxonomy): domain Bacteria; phylum Pseudomonadota; class Alphaproteobacteria; order Rhizobiales; family Hyphomicrobiaceae; genus JAEUMD01. Next base: position 4,488 of record CAZDNY010000122.1, read on the forward strand.
CGTTGGTGCCGAACGAGAAGAACGCCGCCCCGTCGTCGCCCTGCGCAATCTCCGCCGCACGGAGTGCTGAGCGCGGCAACTCCACCATCGTGCCGATATGATACTCGGGCGCGCTGCCCTGTTCGCTGGCCACCTCCGCCGCCGTGTCACGGATCACCGCCGAGATCAGGTCGAACTCGCGCCTGTCGATCACCAGGGGAAGCATGATCTCCGGAATCACATGCTGGCCCGTGTCGCGGCCCGCCTCCAGCGCCGCCTCGAAGATGGCGCGCGCCTGCATCTCCATGATTTCCGGATAAAGGATGCCGATGCGGCAGCCGCGGAAGCCGAGCATCGGATTGACCTCCGAAAGCTCCATGACGCGCCGGCGGATGCGCGCAGGATCAATCCCGAGATCCTTCGCCACGGCCTCCTGCTCGTGATCGTGGTGCGGCAGGAACTCGTGCAGCGGCGGATCGAGCAGCCGGATCGTCACCGGCAGACCGCCCATGATCTCGAACAGCCGCACGAAATCCGCACGCTGCATCGGCAGCAGCTTGGCCAGGGCCGCACGCCGCCCCGCCTCGTCGCTGGCCAGGATCATCTCGCGCACGGCGATGATACGATCGGCCTCGAAGAACATGTGCTCCGTGCGGCAAAGCCCGATGCCTTCAGCACCGAAATAGCGCGCCTGCTCGGCATCGCGCGGCGTATCGGCGTTGGCACGCACGCCCAGCCTTCGCCGTCCATCCGCCCAGCCCATGAGCGTGCCGAACGCGCCTGAGAGTTCCGGACGGCGCATTTGAACCTTGCCCTTGATCACTTCCCCCGTTCCGCCGTCGATCGTGATGATGTCGCCGGCCTTGAACGTCTCGCGCCCGATCGACAACGTACCGGCCTTGACATCGATGCGCAGAGCGCCCGCTCCTGAGACGCACGGCCGCCCCATGCCCCGCGCCACGACCGCTGCGTGGCTGGTCATGCCGCCGCGTGCCGTCAGGATACCGGCGGCAGCATGCATCCCGTGGATGTCCTCAGGGCTCGTCTCTACCCGCACCAGGATGACATCGCGCCCTTGCGCCTTTGCTTCCTCTGCCGCATCGGCGGTGAAGATGATCTCGCCCGACGCCGCGCCCGGCGACGCCGGAAGGCCGCTCGTCAATAGTTGCTTTTCTGCCGCCGGGTCGATGGTCGGGTGCAGGAGATGATCGAGCCCCGCCGGGTCGATCCGCAAGATCGCCTCGTCCTGCGAGATGATCCCCTCTTCGGCCATTTCGACCGCGATCCGCAGGCCTGCCTCGACGGTCCTTTTGCCCGAACGGGTCTGCAGCATCCACAGCGTGCCGCGCTCGATCGTGAATTCGATGTCCTGCATGTCGCGGTAGTGCCGCTCCAGCGTATGGAACACCTTGACCAGTTCACCGAACGCATCCGGCATCGCTTCTTCCAGCGACAGGCTGTCCGCATCGCTGCTGATGCGTGCCGCCTTGGTCAGCGGTTGCGGCGTGCGGATACCCGCAACCACGTCCTCGCCCTGTGCATTGATCAGGAACTCTCCGTAAAGGTGGTTCTCGCCGGTCGACGGGTTGCGCGTGAACGCCACGCCGGTCGCCGAGGTCTCGCCCATGTTGCCGAACACCATGGCCTGCACGTTGACCGCCGTTCCCCAGTCGTCGGGAATCGAGTGCAGCCGCCTGTAGGTCCGCGCGCGTGTGTTTTCCCACGACCCGAACACCGCCCCAATCGCACCCCACAATTGTGCATTGGTATCCTGCGGGAACGGCTCGCCCAGCTCCGTTTCGACCGCCTCCTTGAATTCGTCGACGATCTCCTTCCAATGCTCGGCCTCCAGATCGGTATCGAGCGCAAGACCGTTGAGGTTCTTGAAGTTCTCTAAAATGTCCTCGAACAGCCCGTGATCGACGCCCAGAACGACGTCGGAATACATCTGGATGAAACGCCGGTAGCTGTCGTAGGCGAAGCGTTCATCTCCTGCATGCCGCGCCAACCCCGCGACCGTCTCGTCGTTGAGACCAAGATCGAGGATCGTGTCCATCATGCCCGGCATCGAGGCGCGACTGCCCGAGCGCACCGAAAGCAGGAGCGGGTTGTCCTTGTCGCCGAACACGCGGCCGGCCGCCTCGCCCACCCGCGCCAGCGCCGTTTCGACCTGCGCGCGCAACCCCTCCGGCAGCTTGCGGCCACTGGCGTAGTAGGCGTTGCACACCTCCGTCGTGATCGTGAACCCCGGCGGCACCGGAAGCCCGAGCACCGCCATTTCCGCAAGATTGGCGCCCTTGCCGCCCAACAGCTCCACGAGCTGCGCGCGCCCGTCGGTCATACCGGAGCCGAACAGGTAGACCAGTTTGCTTGCGGGCATTTGCAACCTCTCTTTGCACGCACCAACGGCCCGAGGCAGGCCGCTGGGGTCATTTCCACCAGAGCCCGCAATAGCAGGAAGGACGTCCCGTCGGAAGCCTTGACACGGGGCTGCCGGCAGCGCCCTCCCGGCAAATGGCACCCACTAGCCCGTGTCGCCGCGATCTCAGCCGTTCTCATGGGCCTCGAACCGTTCAGGCGAAAGAGCCCAAAAGCAGCCTTTGACCTATCCCGGCCCGATCGTGCAACATCCCGCTTCCCCGTCTGGCCCGCTTCGAACCGCGCCGTGACGACTGGCCCTCCCAAGAGACCGACATGACCGATCCCCTGCCAAACGTTCTCAAGGCACTCAAGCAAGATGAAAGCGCCGCGCTCGAGCGCCTCTTCGAGCTTCTGCGCATTCCAAGCATCTCGACGGACCCGGCCTACGGCGCCGATTGCCGGCGCGCTGCGGAATGGTGCGCCGCCCAACTCAACGATATCGGCTTCGATGCCTCCGTGCGCCCCACGAAGGGACACCCGATGGTCGTCGGCCACGACCGCAAGTCCGTGCCCAAGGGCATGCCGCACGTCCTGTTCTACGGCCACTACGATGTCCAGCCGCCCGACCCGCTCGATCTTTGGACGACGCCGCCCTTCGAACCCCGCATCGCCAGCGACAAGGCCAATGGCAAGGTCATCGTCGCCCGCGGTGCCGAGGACAACAAGGGCCAGCTGATGACGTTCTTCGAGGCTGCGCGCGCCTGGAAGAAGGTGGCAGGTGAATTGCCCATCGCCGTATCCGTCATGATCGAGGGTGAGGAGGAATGTGGCTCCCCCTCACTGCCCGCGTTCCTCAAGAAGAGCGGCAAGGAGCTGAAAGCCGACATCGTTCTCGTTTGCGACACCGGTCAGTGGGACAAGGACACCCCGGCGATCACCACCATGTTGCGCGGTCTGGCCGCCACCGAAGTCATCATCTCCGGCCCCTCGCGCGACCTGCATTCGGGCATGTACGGCGGCCCCGCCATCAACCCGATCCGCGTCCTCGTCGGCATCCTTGGCGCCATGCACACCTCCAACGGGCGCGTCGCCGTCCCCGGCTTCTACGACGGCATCGTCAAACCCACCGCGAAACAGGTCAAGCAATGGCGGGCGCTCGCAGAGAACGCACCCGATATGCTGGGCGCCGTCGGGCTGTCCAAGCCCGCCGGCGAAGATCGTTACAGCTTCATCGAGCAACTGTGGTCGCGCCCGACACTGGAGTTCAACGGCATCACCGGCGGCTATCAGGGTGCGGGCTCCAAGACCGTCATCCCCGCCCAGGCCTCGGCCAAGATCACCTGCCGCCTCGTTCCAGGCCAGAACCCCGAGCATGTCCTGGCATCGATCCACGACTTCATCCGCCAACGCCTGCCCGAAGACTGCAAGGTCGAGTTCATCGGCACGCATGGCTCGGCGGCCATCGGCTTC
>CAZDNY010000123.1:0-1411 GCA_964506885.1 uncultured Hyphomicrobiaceae bacterium
GAGCATCTCTCCCTGTTCGGTGAGGACGAGGCCGCGGGCGTGGCGGCGGAACAGCGAGATCTTGAGGTCTTTTTCGAGTGCGGAAACCTGCCGGCTGACGGCGGACTGGCTCATGTGCAGCGTATCGCCTGCGTGGGTGAAGCTGCCGGCCTCAGCGGCGGCATGGAAGATCCGGAGCTTGTCCCAGTCCATTTGGATCCCTTTCAGCGGGTTGCAGCCCTGCTGCTGCCGGGAGTGGCAGTTGTTGCGGCGCACAAAATACCAGAGCTATGCGCAAAACGCAAAGCTCGATCTGAGACTCATGGGGATGTGCTCATTTTCGCTGCTGGAGCAACTTACTCGAACGGTGCGTTCGGTCAGTCGCGCCGTGGCGGTTTCTTCAGCAAGTCGGGGCGACGCTCGGCCGTGATGCGGCGGGCTTCGGTTTCCTGCCACTGCGCGATCTTCTTATGGTCGCCCGACAAGAGCACGTCGGGGATCGTGCGGCCCTCCCACTCGCGAGGCTTCGTGTAGAGCGGATATTCCAGAAGGCCGGTCTCGAAACTCTCGTGCACCAGGCTGTCGGTTGAGCCGACGACACCGGGCAGCAGGCGGATGCAGGCATCGAGCAGCACCATGGCGGGGAGTTCGCCGCCTGAGAGAATGTAGTCGCCGATCGAGATCTCGCGCATCTGCCGGGCGTCGATAACGCGCTGATCGACTCCTTCGAAGCGGCCGGCGAGCAGCATGACGCCTGGACCGGCGGCGAGCTCATGGGCGATCTGCTGGGTCAGCGGTTCGCCGCGGGGTGAGAAATATATAAGCGGCAGATCCCCACCGTCTCGTGTGCGCGCGTCATCGACAGCGGCGGCGATGACGTCGGCGCGCATCACCATGCCGGCACCGCCGCCGGCGGGCGTGTCGTCCACAGCGCGATGGCGTCCCAGTCCGTGCTCGCGGATCTGATGCGTGGTGAGTGACCATAGCCCGGCATCGAGGGCCTGACCCGCGAGCGAAGCCCCAAGCGGACCTGGAAACATCTCGGGAAACAGCGTCAGGACGGAGGCGCGCCAGGGCGTGCGTGTCGGGCTGTGTTCAGGCCTGTGGGGCATGGCAGGGGACTGGCTTCAGGCTGCGAAGAAAGCGACCAAGTGACGTGGATAGCGCAGCTTAAAGCAGATGCGGCCGGTCAAGGGTAGGGGTGAAGCGCGCGGAACGAATTTCGCGATTTGAACGACACTAGAAAATTCAATGATCTAGTGTGATTCAGACCGAGAAGCCCGCCGCTCCACGCAACCGCAAATTATGCTGCGGACTTCTCGGTCATCACACTAGCGGCTCATCAGCGCGGTTGCCAACTGGCGCGGCTCGTCGGTGCCGATCAGGATCGTCTTGCCCTTGCGGGTTTCGACGGCCACGAGATCCAGGCCCG
>CAZDNY010000123.1:1511-8242 GCA_964506885.1 uncultured Hyphomicrobiaceae bacterium
CCGATCAGGATCGTCTTGCCCTTGCGGGTTTCGACGGCCACGAGATCCAGGCCCGAGACGTTATAGAGCCAGCCGTGCGGCGTGTACCTTATCCCCCAGCCGTACCACCATTTGCCGCGCTCGGCGCGAGCATGGGCGATGTCTTGGCGCGCTATCGACTTCTTCCAGAAGCCGGGACCGAAATACCAGCGCAACTCCGCAGGCGTTACCTCGACCGTCATCGAGGAGAACAGCCAGGCCAATGCGGCGATCAGCAGGAAAGACGGCAGCACGGCGAGGAGGAGGATCAAGGGGTCAAGGTCGATGAGGAAGAAGACCAATGCATCAACTACGAGGACGAAGCTGAGAAGGGCCAGCGTCCAGGTTGCGCGTTGCTTGTGCTTGTAGATCGGCATGAACGGTCTCCGCGTGCGACGGAATTGAAAAGGCTCTATGCGTATGTCGTGGTGATCATACTCCGCTGTCGTTACCAAGAATGAAAGCTGGTGCCGGCGAGATCGCGTGGCGGTGGGGGTTGCGTGGTGGCCGGCATTGAGGCGTGATGGGAGGGGGCGTGCACTGGTCCGATTGCCTGGGCGGTGGATTGCCTGGAGTGGTGAATCCGGAGAGGCCGGATGAATCTTGAAGCTGGCGGTATGGTGAGATCCGTCGCGAGGATTGCGGCAGGCGTGTTCGTCGCGTGCCTGATGCTGGCGTTTGCGCCAGGTTATGGGTCGGCGCAATCGACCCGCTCGGGCGAGGCGGCGCTCTGGGCGGCTTTGAAGACAGGCGAGGCGTTCGCCATCATGCGCCATGCGCTGGCGCCGGGCGTCGGCGATCCCGACAACTTCTCGGTCGATGACTGCGCGACACAGCGCAACCTGTCAGCGGATGGGCGAGCGCAGGCGCGGGCGATCGGGGAGCGCTTCCACCGGAACGGGATTGCGCAGGCGCGCGTTTATTCCAGTGCCTGGTGCCGATGCAAAGACACGGCAACTTTGCTCGGGCTCGGCAAAGTCGAGGTGCTGGAGCCGCTCAATTCGTTCTTCCAGGAATACGACCGGCGTGCGCCGCAAACGAATGACCTGAAAGCTTGGCTGGCAACTGCGCCGTTTTCGCCGCCGCTGGTTCTCGTCACGCATCAGGTCAACATATCAGCGCTGACCGGGCGGCCGACGCGATCGGGTGAAGTGCTGGTCGTGAAGCGCTACGATAGAGGCCGGTTGGAGGTGCTCGGATCGCTCGCCGATTGAGGTCTGCAGGCCGGCTGTGCTCAGAACGCGCAGCCGCCCCATCCACAGCAACTCGCGACACCAACGATCGACAGGGAGGTTGCTCAATGCCTACGACAGTGCTCCAGTTCGCGGCGCATCACTGCAAGAGGCTGGGCAAGGGACTGGCTGGCGGTGTCGTTGCCGCAATCGGTCTTTTGGCTGCTGCAGCGGTCTCTCCCGTACACGCCGAGGCGACGTGGACTTTCGTTGCCGCCAGTAGCGTCGATTTGAAGAACCCGCACGACCTCAAGCTGTCGCCGGACGGGCGGCATCTGTTCGTATCGGACGTGGGTAACAACCGCGTGGCGATCCTGGATGCGGAAACGCTGGCGCTGGTCGATGCGTTCGGTGCCGATCACCAGTCGGGCACGCATGACGTCGATTTCGACATCGCGGGCCGCGCGTACGTGGCCGACACGCACAACAATCGTGTGGCCATCTACGAGATGAATGGAACCAGGGCCGAGCTCGTCGGTGAGCTGTCAGAGCGCATCCGCGGGCCGGAGGGCGTTCTGGCGCACCCCAACGGGCGCATCTATGTGGGGGGCGCGTGGTCGGGCAATGTGGTCGTCTACGACAACGGCAAGGTCGTTGGCGAATTGAAGGGGCTGTCGTCACCGCATGATCTGGAGATTGCGGCGGATGGCGACATCTGGCTTTCCGATTCGGGTAACGACCGCATGCTGCTGCTGTCGCCGGACCTCGAGATCAAGAAAGAGTTGAAGGGCGCGCCCTACAACTTTAACGGCGTGCGTTATCAGGATCTGCTGGCCGACGGCACGCTGGTGGCCGCGGACAAGAACACGCACACGGTGAAATTCATCGGTGCGGATGGCGCGATGAAACTGGTTCTCGGCACGCCCGGCAAGCCGGGCAAAGGTCCGAACATGTTCCGCACGCCGGAGGGAATTGAAGTGCGCGGCGGCACGCTGTGGATTTCCGATTCCGGCAACGATCGCGTGGTGGTGTATCAGCTCAGGGACGAGCGGGCCGCGCAATAACCGCATGGCAGGCAGTTTGCTGGATCGTAACGTAGACTGCCATGCCGTCATTCGCGGTCGACTTCAAATTCAAACTCCCTCGACGACCGTGATGTCGATCGAACCGGCACCCTGGCGCAGGGCTTTTGCCTCGGCGTATTCGGGCGACTTGGCGTAGGCGAGCGCATCGGCGTAGCTGGCGAATTCGATCACCACGTTGCGCTGGGTGCCGTTGCCTTCGACGATCTCGCACTGGCCGCCGCGCACGATCGGCGTGCCGCCGTACTTGTCGAGCGCGACCTTCGATTTGGCGACGTACTGGCCCCATTTCTCCGGATCGGTGACGGTGGCGTGGGCGATGACGTATCCCTTGGGCATTTCGCGTTTCTTTCTTGGTAAGTGATGGAGGGTGTGCGTTGCAGTCCGGCTCAGTTGAGCGTCAGCGCATCGCGGATGTGGTGGACGAAGGCGAGGGCGGCGGCGCGCGGATCGTCGGCCTGGGTGATGGGGCGGCCGACGACGATGTGGTCGGCGCCGGAGCGGATGGCGCGCTCGGGCGTCATGACGCGTTCCTGATCGTCCATGGCGCTGCCTTCCAGGCGAATGCCGGGCGTAACGATGAGGAAGTCTGGTCCGACGGCCTCCCTGATGCGATGAGCTTCCTGGCCTGATGCGATGACGCCGTCGAAACCGGCTTCGTGGGCGAGGCGCGCACGGTGCAGGACGAGGTCGCTGGGCGTCATGTGCGATCCCTGCTGCTTCAAGTCGTCAGCGGACAGGTTGGTCAGCACGGTGACGGCGAGCAGCTTCAGGGGCGAGTTGCCGCGGCCGACGACGGCGGCGTGCAGCGTCTTCAGGTCATGGCCGTGGATGGTCAGGAAATCGACGCCGAAGTCGGCAGCGTTGGCGACGGCGCGCTCGACCGTGTTGCCGATGTCCAGGAGCTTCATGTCGAGAAAGACGCGCTTGCCGTGGGCCTTCAGGTGATGGGCGAAGTCGAGGCCGCCGGCGAACAGCAGTTCCAGGCCGACCTTGTAGAAATGAACGCCCTCCTGCAGATGCGCCACCAGCCGCGCCGCCTCCTCGACGGTCGGCATGTCGAGGGCGACGATGAGGCGGTCTTTCAGGTGGATGTCATGGGTCATGGCAGCCGCTCGCTCCGGTCTTTCCCGCAATGGCCAGGCACATAGGCCCCGCCGTCCGGCTACCCATGCAACACGTGGGCGGCGCGGGCAAGCTTCTGAATGAGGGCTTTGAGTGTTTCCTGGCTGTCCTTGTTCTTCAAATGCCCATTTTCCTCGAAGGCGTCGGCGGCGCGGGGGACGGCGAACTGCTCGGGCAGGACGAGGGCGCCCAAACCCAATTCCAGCACCTGACGGACGGTATTGAGGCCGCGCAGGCCGCCCATGCCGCCCGGTGAGGCCGAGCCCAAGGCGAATACGCGCGTCTTGAAGACCTCGTTGGGCAGCTCGTCGCCCTCCCGCACGCGAGAGATCCAGTCGAGCGTGTTCTTGAGCAACGGCGGGATCGAGGAGTTGTACTCGGGCGAGGCGATGAAGACGCCCGTGTGCAGGCTCAACAGGTGCTTGAGCTTCTTTGCGTTCTCGGGCGGGCCCTCGGCGGCTTCGCTGTCGCCATCGTAAATGGGCATGGGGTAGTCGCCCAGGTCCGCGAACGTAGCGGCGATGCCGTTGGCCTCGGCAATGTCGGCGCCCAGGCGGGCGAGACGCTTGTTGTAGGAGGCCTGCCGCTCAGAGCCGGCGAAGAAGAGCAGACGAACGGACGAAGTCATGGGGGGATGTGTTTCCAGATTTGTCGTGCGAGGCTGGGTGTTTGCGCGATCTTACTGCGGGATTGCCGATTGGTCACCCCGGCCGCGGCCCTAGTCTACTTGCCCATGTTCGAGGTTTTGTTGGCTGCGGCGATGAAGGCGACGACCGCCTTGCGTTCGATGGCATCCTTCAATCCGACGTGGCGATAGCGGATGTCGGGGGTCGCGATCGTCGATTTCTCCAGCCACTCGTCCAGCGTGGCGGTGTCCCAGACGAGATCGGAGCCGGCGAGCTTGACGGAGTAGGTGTAGCCCTTTGCGGATCCGGCGCGGCGGCCGATGACGTCGTGGAGCGGCGGCGCGATGGAGTTGTTCGCTGCGGGGTCTATGGCATGGCAGTTGGAACAGCGCTGCTCGTAGAGCGTTCGTCCGAAGCCAGCGAGGTCGAAGGCGGGCGCTGATTCGCCGGCAGCGGGCGCTGCGGGTGTGTCACTTTTTCCAGCAGTAATTGATCCGCCAGGGGCGATCATGGCAAGGGCGAAGACGAGCGCGGGGAGAACGGTGCCATTGCCGATGTTTCTTATGCGGCGCGCCATATGGGTGTCCTCCCGGAATCGTTTCACACGTATTGTTTTCATGGTGATAGCCGCTTGGCCGGCTGTAGCGCAAAGCGCGCAGCAAAACGGGCCCACGACGTCTTTATACGCCGGGGCCCGTTGGCCGGATCGGTGGTGCTCGTCAGGGGCGCATGCGAAGTGCGCGCTGCGCCTTTTACTTCAGCGACTTCAGGTAGGAGATGATGAAGTCCTGCTCGTTCTTGTCGGTGATGGCCATGTGCTTCATGCGCGTGCCCGGCATGAAGCCGGTGTTGTCGGCGATCCAGTTGCGCAGCGCGTCCTCGGTCCAGACGATGCCGGAGGTCTTCATGGCGTCGGAATAGGCGAAGCCTTCCACGGCTCCAGCCTTGCGGCCGAAAACGCCGACCAGGCTCGGGCCATAGCTCTGCTTGCCGGGATCGTCTGCGTGGCAACTGCGGCAACGGTGGTCGAACATCACCTGGCCGGCCTTGGTCATGGCTTCCTCGCCGGCGGGAGACATGGCGGATGCCGGCGCAGAAATTGCGCAAGCAGCGATGGCGGCGCAGGCCGCCGCTTTGAGACTGTGCTTCATGATCGAGTCCTCTCGAATTCTATCTTGGAGGTACGGCGGGAACGTCCCGCTTCGGGCGGCGCACAACCTTGACCGAGGTCAAGAAGCAGCGCTAGGCGACCGAAAGTCGAATGTTTCGAGGCGAACTTGTGGACGATCGGAAGGGATCGGTACGGGTCGTCAGAGTTCTCTAACCATGCCTCAGGCTGGGCTGGCGGGCGGCGTTCAGCCCTTGCCCTCGAAGAACTCTTTCATGCGGGTGAAAAAGCCGGCGGAGTGCGGGGACGTCTCCTTGTGGCTTTCCTGCTCGAACTCCTCCAGCAGCTCGCGCTGGCGCCGCGTCAGGTTCTTGGGTGTCTCCACTTCGACCTGAATGTACATGTCGCCGGTCACCTTGGAGCGCAGGACGGGCATACCCTTGCCGCGCAGGCGGAACTGCTTGCCCGATTCGGTGCCTTCGGGAACCTTCACACGGGTGATGGAGCCTTCGACGGTCGGCACGTCGATCTGGCCGCCGAGTGCGGCGGTGGTCATCGAGATCGGTACCTTGCAGAAGATGTCGGCGCCGTCGCGCTGGAAGAACTCGTGCGGCTTGATCGAGAGGAAGATATACAAGTCGCCGGCAGGGCCGCCGCGCAGGCCTGCTTCGCCCTCGCCGGCCAGGCGAATGCGTGTGCCATCCTCGACACCGGCTGGAATGTTGACGGCGAGCTTGCGCTCCTTGGTGACGCGGCCGGAGCCCGAGCAGGACGGACAGGGGTCCTGAATGACCTCGCCGCGGCCGTGACAGGCCGGACAGGTGCGCTCGATGGTGAAGAAGCCCTGGGATGCGCGTACCTTGCCCTGACCGGCGCAGGTGGGGCAAGTGGCCGGTTTCGTGCCAGCTTTGGCACCGGTGCCCGTACACGTCTCGCAGGCCACCGACGTGGGCACCACGATCTCGGCATTTTTGCCGACGTAGGCGTCGGACAGCGAGATTTCCATGTTGTAGCGCAGGTCGGCGCCGCGCTCGCGGCCGGAACGGGAACGCTGGCCGCGGCGTCCGCCCATGAATTCGCCAAACAGGTCGTCGAAAATGTCCGACATGGAGGACGCGAAATCCGGACCGAAGCCGCCCGGTCCGCCAGGGCCGCGCCCACCCTCGAAGGCGGCATGTCCGAACTGGTCATAAGCGGCACGCTTTTGCGGGTCTTTCAGCGTCTCGTAGGCTTCGTTGATTTCCTTGAAGCGCTGCTCGGCGTTCTTGTCGCCGGGGTTGCGGTCGGGATGGCAGTCCTTGGCGAGCTTGCGAAACGCACCCTTGAGGTCCGCGTCGCTGGCGTTCCGCTGCAGTCCCAGGACTTCGTAGTAGTCGCGTTTGGCCATGTGCGTTCGTGCCGGTATCGCGCTCCGCCGTGCCGGATACTACAGACCGTTGACTTTATGCTCCAGGCGCTGGCCGGACACGTGCGCGAGATCATCAAGTATCAGCGGGCACAAGCGCGTGGTGATAAACGACGAACGGACCCGATCTGGAGTTGGGCAGGCGGTTCGGAAAAAGACGTGCGCTGCGGGCGGGAAGGTGCTGCAGCGGAGGGG
>CAZDNY010000124.1:0-8193 GCA_964506885.1 uncultured Hyphomicrobiaceae bacterium
TGCCCGACTCGATGAAGGCCTCGATGACCTTGAGGCGCTTGCCGAGCTTCTTGGGCTTGAGGTCCGTTGTCGCCTCGGCGATCTCCTGGCGCAGGTCCTCACGGATCTGGGCGAGGTCCATGCCGATCAGCAGCTCGCGGATCGCCTCGGCGCCAATGCCGGCGGTGAAGCTGTCGGGGCCGAATTCATCGAGGGCCTGGTTGTACTGCTCTTCGGAAAGCAGCTGCCTGTCCTTGAAGGGCGTGATGCCCGGCTCGATGACGATGTAGTTCTCGAAGTAGAGGACGCGCTCCAGGTCCTTCAGGGCCATGTCGAGCAGGAGGCCGATGCGCGAGGGCAGCGACTTGAGGAACCAGATGTGGGCAACGGGTGCGGCCAGCTCGATGTGGCCCATGCGCTCGCGGCGGACCTTGGCGAGCGTCACCTCGACACCGCACTTCTCGCAGATCAGGCCTTTGTACTTCATGCGCTTGTACTTGCCGCACAAGCACTCGTAGTCCTTGATGGGTCCAAAAATGCGCGCGCAGAACAGGCCGTCGCGCTCGGGCTTGAAGGTACGGTAGTTGATCGTCTCGGGCTTCTTGATCTCGCCATAGGACCAAGAAAGGATGTCCTCCGGCGACGCGATCGAGATCTTGATCTGATCGAACGACGGCAGGGGGGCCTGCTGCTTGAAGATGTTGTTGATCTCGTTCATCGGCTCTCACTCCTCGCGGGGCCCGCGGCCTGCCCCGCTCGTTGAAGGCACTCACGACCCGTGGCGGCAATCGGGTCCTGACTGTCGGCCCCACTCAGGGGCCATCACTTGCATCGTTTCGTTACTGCGGGGCGCTCGCGCTCCGCATCCGAAGGCATCGGGCGGCGCCGGCATCACGAATGCCGGCGCGCCATGCCCTACTCGGCGGCTGGCGGGAGCACCTTGCGCTCCTCTTCCGTCATGTCTTCCTCGAGCATCGGCTCCTCGGAGTTGATCAGCTCGACGTTGAGACCCAGCGCGCGCATTTCCTTCACAAGCACGTTGAAGCTCTCCGGCACGCCCGCCTCGAAGGCGTCGTCACCGCGCACGATGGCCTCGTAGACCTTGGTGCGGCCGGCAACGTCGTCCGACTTGACGGTGAGCATCTCCTGCAGCGTGTAGGCGGCGCCGTAGGCTTCCAGCGCCCAGACCTCCATTTCGCCGAAGCGCTGGCCGCCGAACTGCGCCTTACCGCCCAGCGGCTGCTGGGTGACGAGCGAGTAAGGGCCGATCGAGCGAGCGTGGATCTTGTCGTCGACAAGGTGGTGCAGCTTCAGGATGTACTTGTAGCCAACCGTCACCTTGCGATCGAACGCCTCGCCGGTGCGCCCGTCGAAGAGCGTCACCTGTCCGGTCGAATCGAAGCCCGCCAGCTGCAAAAGCTCGACGATGTCGGCTTCATGCGCGCCGTCGAAGACCGGCGTCGCAATCGGCACGCCGCGCTTCAGGTTCTCGGCGATGACGGCGATGTCGTCGTCCTTTGCCCCCTTGGGGATCTCGCCGGAGTCATAGACGCGCTCCATGATCTCGCGCATGGCCTTGCCTTCGCCCGACTCGCGCCACTTCTCGAGCGCCTCGTCGACGAGGCGTCCAAGACCGCGGCAGGCCCATCCCAGATGGGTCTCGAGGATCTGTCCGACGTTCATGCGCGAAGGCACGCCGAGCGGGTTCAAGACGACGTCGACAGGCGTGCCGTCGGCGAGGAACGGCATGTCCTCCTGCGGCACGATCATCGAGACGACACCCTTGTTGCCGTGACGGCCGGCCATCTTGTCGCCGGGCTGGATCTTGCGCTTCACGGCGACGAAGACCTTGACCATCTTCATCACGCCCGGGGGCAGCTCGTCACCGCGCTGCAGTTTCTCGACCTTGTCGGCGAAGCGGTTGGAGAGCGACTTCTTGGCGTCCTCGTACTGCTTGCCGATGGCCTCGACCTCGGCCTGGGCCTTCTCGTCGGCCAGACCGATCTCCCACCACTGGCTGCGCGGGATCTCGTCGAGAACCGCCTCGTCGATCTTGGTGCCCTTGCGCGCACCCTTGGGACCCTTGGCGACTTCCTTGCCCATCAGCACGTCTTTCAGACGGGCATAGACGTTGCGGTCGAGGATCTGCAGCTCGTCGTCGCGGTCCTTGGCGAGACGCTCGATCTCCTCGCGCTCGATCGCCATGGCACGCTCGTCCTTGTCGACGCCGTGGCGGTTGAAGACGCGGACTTCGACGATGGTGCCCGAGACGCCCGGCGGCAGGCGCAGCGAGGTGTCGCGCACGTCGGAGGCTTTCTCGCCGAAGATGGCGCGCAGAAGCTTCTCTTCCGGCGTCATCGGGCTTTCGCCCTTGGGCGTGATCTTGCCGACCAGGATGTCGCCGGGGTGCACTTCGGCGCCGATGTAGACGATGCCGGCCTCGTCGAGGTTTTTCAGCGCCTCTTCCGAAACGTTCGGGATGTCGCGCGTGATCTCCTCAGGACCCAGCTTGGTGTCGCGGGCCATCACCTCGAACTCCTCGATGTGGATCGAGGTGAAGACGTCGTCGGAGACGACGCGCTCGGACATCAGAATGGAGTCCTCGAAGTTGTAGCCCATCCACGGCATGAACGCGACGAGCACGTTCTTGCCGAGCGCCAGGTCGCCCAGGTCGGTGGAAGGACCATCGGCGATGATCTCGCCGGCATGCACGCTGTCGCCCACCTTCACCAGCGGCCGCTGGTTGATGCAGGTGTTCTGGTTGGAGCGCTGGAACTTGCGCAACCGGTAGATGTCGACGCCGGGCTTGGAGGCATCGGTTTCCTCGGTGGCGCGGATGACGATACGGGTTGCATCGACCTGGTCGACGATGCCGGTACGGCGTGCAGCGATCGCGGCGCCCGAATCGCGTGCAACCACTTCCTCCATGCCGGTGCCGACGAGCGGCGCCTCGGCGCGGATCAGCGGCACGGCCTGACGCTGCATGTTGGAGCCCATCAGCGCGCGGTTGGCGTCGTCGTTCTCGAGGAACGGGATCAGGGCGGCGGCTACGGAGACGAGCTGCTTGGGGCTCACGTCGATGTAGTCGACGCGATCCTGCGGCACCAGCATCACATCGCCAGAAAAGCGGCAGGTGACGAGTTCGTCGGTCAGGCGCCCCTTCTCGTCGATCTCGGCGTTGGCCTGGGCGACGTGGTGGCGCATCTCCTCCATGGCGGAGAGGTAGACGACCTCGTCGGTCACCTTGCCGTCCTTGACCTTGCGGTAAGGGCTCTCGATGAACCCGTACTTGTTGACGCGCGCGAACGTGGCCAGCGAGTTGATGAGACCGATGTTGGGGCCTTCCGGCGTTTCGATCGGGCAGATGCGGCCGTAATGCGTGGGATGCACGTCGCGCACTTCGAAGCCGGCACGCTCACGCGTCAGGCCGCCAGGACCCAGCGCGGAGAGACGCCGCTTGTGCGTGATCTCGGAGAGCGGGTTGGTCTGGTCCATGAACTGCGAGAGCTGCGAGGAGCCGAAGAACTCGCGCACGGCGGCGGCCGCCGGCTTGGCGTTGATCAGGTCCTGCGGCATCACCGTGTCGATGTCGACCGAGCTCATGCGCTCCTTGATGGCGCGCTCCATGCGAAGCAGGCCGACGCGGTACTGGTTCTCCATCAGCTCGCCGACCGAGCGAACGCGGCGGTTGCCCAGATGGTCGATGTCATCGATGTCGCCGCGGCCGTCGCGCAGATCGACCAGCGTCTTGATGACGGCGAGGATGTCCTCCCGGCGCAGCGTGCGCATGGTGTCGGGCGCATCCAGCTCCAGGCGCATGTTCATCTTGACGCGGCCGACCGCGGAGAGATCGTAGCGCTCGGAATCGAAGAACAAGCCGTGGAACAGCGCGGTCGCCGCCTCGATGGTCGGCGGCTCGCCCGGGCGCATGACCCGGTAGATGTCCATCAGCGCTTCTTCGGTGTTGGCGTTCTTGTCGACGTTCAAGGTGTTGCGGATGAAGGGCCCGATGTTGACATGGTCGATGTCGAGGATCGGGAACTCCTTGATCTTCTGGTCCTTCAGCTCGGCCAGCAGCTTGGAGTCGAGTTCGGCGCCGGCCTCGGCGTAGATCTGGCCGGTCGACATGTCGACGATATCCTCGGCCAGGTACTTGCCGGCGAGGTCGTCGGAGGAAATCAGCAGTTCCTTCAAGCCGCCTTCGGCCAGCTCACGCGCCTTGCGCGCGGTCACCTTCTCACCGGCCTTGATGATGACGTCGCCGGACTTGGCGTCGCGCAGATCGGCAGCCGGCGTCACGCCGCGCATCTTCTCCGGCACGAAGGGCATCTTCCAGCCGTGCTTGGAGTCCTTGATCTGGATCTTGTTGTAGAAGGTGTCGAGGATCTCCTCGTCATTGAGGCCCAGCGCGTAAAGCAGCGTGGTGACCGGCAGCTTGCGGCGGCGGTCGATGCGCACATAGACGATGTCCTTGGCGTCGAACTCGAAGTCGAGCCAGGAGCCGCGGTAGGGAATGATGCGGGCGGCGAACAGCAGCTTGCCGGAGGCGTGCGTGCGGCCGCGGTCGTGATCGAAGAACACGCCCGGCGAGCGGTGCATCTGGGAAACGATGACGCGCTCGGTGCCGTTGATGATGAAGGTGCCGTTCGACGTCATGAGCGGCATGTCGCCCATGTAGACGTCCTGCTCCTTGACGTCCTTGACCGACTTGGACCCCGTCTCCTCGTTGATATCGAACACGATGAGGCGCAGCTTGACCTTGAGCGGCGCGCAGTAGGTCATGTCGCGCTGCATGCACTCGTCGACGTCGTACTTGGGAGCCTCGAACTCGTAGCCGACGAACTCCAGCGTTGCCTTGCCGGAAAAGTCGGAGATCGGGAATACTGACTTGAAGACAGCCCGAATGCCCTGATCGTCGGGGCGTCCACCGGGCGGCTCCTTGACCATCAGGAAGTCGTCGTAGGACGACTTTTGGACCTCGATGAGGTTGGGCATCCGGGCCACCTCACGGATCGATCCGAATTTCTTACGGATGCGCTTGCGGCCGTTGAACATCTCAGCCATGTCCGCTCCTTCGCTTCGGCGCCGGTGACGATCCGCGCCATTTTTTTCCAGTCAGTCCCCGGGGGCCGCCATCCCCCGCGCCTGAAACGGCTCACCGGAAGATCCCCTTTGGCCACCTTCGCGGCCGGAGATCCTCCGGAGAACCGTCTGTTCCCGCCTGCGGCGAGACGGGAATAGGGAGTGGGAATCGGAAATAGGGCGCTGTTCCCCATTCCCTGCTCCCGATCTCCCTACTCCCTCTTCATTACTTCAGCTCGACGGACGCGCCCTGGTCCTCAAGCTGCTTCTTGATCTTCTCGGCCTCGTCCTTGGGGATGCCCTCCTTGACGGCCTTGCCGCCGGCCTCGACGAGGTCCTTGGCTTCCTTCAGACCCAGGCCGGTGATGGCGCGGACTTCCTTGATGACGTTGATCTTCTTCTCGCCGCCCGACTTCAGGATGACGGTGAACTCGGTCTGCTCTTCGACAGCGGCGCCGCCAGCGGCAGCACCGGGAGCAGCGGCAACGGCGACGGCGGCCGCAGCCGACACGCCCCACTTCTCCTCGAGCATCTTGGCCAGTTCAGCGGCCTCCAGGACGGTCAAGTTCGAGAGATCGTCAACGATCTTTGCGAGATCGGTCATGGTCTAAGTTCCTTCGGTTTGAACCTGTTTGAATACCTGTTGCAGCGTCGTTCAAGCTGCGTTCGTCTCGTCAAACGGCGTGCATCACGCAACGCCGCAAATCGCCCTTGGCGTATCAGGCAGCCTCGCCCTGGCTGGCCTTCGCCTGGATGACGCGTGCGAGCTTTGCTCCCGGCTCCTTGACCGTGCGGGCGATCTTGGTCGCCGGCGCGTTGAGAAGGCCGATGAGTTTGGCTCTGAGTTCATCCAGTGACGGCAGCTCGGCGAGCGCCTTGACGCCGTTCGCATCGAGGACGGTCTGGCCCATCGTGCCGCCGAGGACGACGAGCTTGTCGACCCCCTTGGCATATTCGACGGTGACCTTGGCGGCGGTGATCGGGTCCTTCGAGTAGGCCAGAATGGTCGGGCCCGTCAGAAGGGGCTCGATGCCCGCAGCGTCGGTGTCCTTGATGGCGAGCTTCGCCAGCCGGTTCTTGACCACCTTCACGGTTCCGCCAGCGTCACGGACGCGTTTGCGGAATTCCGCGGATTGGGCGGCCACCATGCCGGTGTTGTGGGCGACCACAACCACGCCGGTGTCTTTCAACACCTCGTGGAGCGTTGTCACGAGCTCACGTTTCGCGGCTCTTTCCACTTACGCTCTCTCCCAGTCACGCAAACATGCCTTGCGGCACGTTCACGGGTTGCACCTTGCCGCCTGCTGGCGCCCCTCGAGCGGGACACCTACGAGTGCGGCGCTTCAGACCTGTCCTCCGCGCGCTCTCGATCAAGAGAAGCGGCACGGGTGCGACCCAGAAGGTTCAAACCGTGCGGGGCGTCCCAAAACGCCGTCGAACGGGTTGTCTCCCGTCTCATGCAGGCCCTCGAAAGAGCGGCTTAGGCGTTGGGACGAGACCGTCCCTCAGCACCTGCAATCTCGGACAGGTTCCGCCCAGACCAGCTTGAAACCGGCCGGGGCGGGTTCCCGGGCAAGCCCGGAACTCGTGTCCGCGCGATCCGCGCGGTCAGTCTCAAACGACGGGGCCGCTGGAGACTGTCGAGGGCTCCACCTTGACGCCCGGCCCCATCGTCGAGGTGATGGAGACGCGCTTGAGGTATGTGCCCTTGGCGCCCGTCGGCTTGGCCTTCACGACCGCGTCGACGAATGCCTTGATGTTCTCGACCAGTGCCGCGTCGGAGAAGCTCGCCTTGCCGACGCCGCCGTGAATGATGCCGGCCTTTTCGACGCGGAACTCGACCGAGCCGCCCTTGGCGCCCTTGACGGCGGTGGCGACGTCCATGGTCACCGTGCCGACGCGCGGGTTCGGCATCAGGCCGCGCGGGCCCAGAACCTTACCGAGGCGGCCGACGAGGCCCATCATGTCGGGCGTGGCGATGCAGCGGTCGAAGTTGATGTTGCCGCCCTGGACCTGCTCGACCAGCTCCTCGGCGCCGACCACGTCGGCACCGGCAGCCTTGGCCTCTTCTGCCTTGGCGCCGCGTGCGAACACGGCGACACGCGCGGTGCGGCCCGAGCCGTTCGGCAACAGGCAGACGCCGCGGACCATCTGGTCGGCGTGCTTGGGATCGACGCCCAGATTGAGGGCGACCTCGATGGTCTCGTCGAACTTCGCGTTGGCGCGCTCCTTGACGAGCTTCACCGCGTCCTCGATCGCATAGAGCTTGTTGCGGTCGACGCCTTCGGAAATGGCCGCCATGCGCTTGCCGCCGGCAAGACGGGTGGCCTTGATCTGCTCTGCGGAAATGTTCGCCATGTCCTTACTCCACCACCCGGATGCCCATCGACCGTGCCGAGCCGGCGATGGTGCGCGCGGCCTGCTCGGGATCGTCGGTGTTGAGGTCCTTCATCTTCATCTGGGCGATCTCGCGCACCTGCGCCATCGTCACCTGGCCGGCAGACGTGCGGCCGGGCTCCTTGGAGCCGGAGGAGAGCTTGGCTGCCTTCTTGAGGAAGAAGGACGCGGGCGGCGTCTTCATCTCGAAGGTGAAGGAGCGATCGGAGAAAACCGTGATCTTCACCGGAATCGGCGTGTCAGGTTCGATGTCCTTGGACTTCGCGTTGAAGGCCTTGCAGAATTCCATGATGTTGACGCCGCGCTGACCGAGCGCGGGGCCGATCGGCGGAGAAGGGTTGGCCTTCCCTGCCGGCACCTGGAGGTTGATGTAACCGTCAATTTTCTTCGCCATGGTATCCCCTAGACAAACGAGACGGGCAAAACCCGTCCCAGGGTTAGCGGTTCGCGGTCGCCGGCCACCTTGTCGCCAGCTTCCTCCCGCACGCTGCGACCGGATCGGGGAAGGCAACGCATTGCCTGTCGATCCGGGTTCGCGGACGTGTCGCTGGACCGGAAGCGGCAGCCGACGCATCGCGCGATGTGTTGCATGCACCTTGCCGGCGCATGTCATTTCCTTGTCCGGCGACTGCGGCGCCGGTCCGGCTCATCCAAGTGCGATCGGACCGTGTCGCAGAAATGCGCCAGCAGCCGTTTCGCCTTCCTGATCAGCCGGCAACCTTCTCCACCTGTCCG
>CAZDNY010000125.1:0-8191 GCA_964506885.1 uncultured Hyphomicrobiaceae bacterium
GCGAAACGCGCCGCGTGCCGATGCGGGAGCCGTCCATTTTCATGAACATGGGCGTGTACATGAGCATTGTCTGCCCCTTGCCCATGACGTGAGCGCCCATGACACCGACCGGCGGCGGGTGCATGTGACTGTGGCCGGACATGTGCTGACTGGTCGTGTCGTCAGCGCCAGCGCTGGCCGCGCCGTGGCCCATGTGCTGGGCATAGGCGGGTGTGGTGGTCAAGAGGGCAGCCGCCGCGAACGTGATTGCGTGCGTAACGCGGCGCCTGCCGCGCGGGGAATGTTCAATGTGCATGATGGATGTCGACCCTGGAAAAGCCAGAAACGATCCGCAATAGCCGCGCGCTTTGCGCGTCGGCGCCGGGCCTGCGGCCGGCGTTCTTGCGGACTGCGGTTTTTTCGTCAGGTCGGGAGAGGCGGGCCGCGGCTTTGTTTGCCGGCGACTTCGTGGCGCGGTGTCGGTTCGGCCGGCGTGCGCGCGGCGGGAACCGTCACGACGTGTTCGGCACCATATGAAGGTTGTGGCGGCTGATCGGGCAGGACCACCGCAGGGGAGGTGGCACTGGTGCAGACGGGGCAGAACGTCGCTTCACCCGTCTGATTGGTGTCGGCGCCACGATCGGCATCCGTGTTCGCAGACTTGGATGGGGCGCAGAAGACAAACGCCAAGCGCGACTGGCGGACAGCGCCCGAATCACCGGCGAACGCCAGTGATGCGCTCATTGCAATGTGCAGCGACAGGAAGGCGACGTGCAGAATCGTGGCTGCGAGGGCCGTGCCCGCCGTCAGCCGCCGTGTTTTTGCTCGTCTCATCCATTGCATGGGACATGCAAAGTACAGAGATCGATGCTTGTCGCAAGAGCTTTGCGGCAGATGGCGGCAAATTGGC
Organism: uncultured Hyphomicrobiaceae bacterium; assembly: GCA_964506885.1. Lineage (GTDB taxonomy): Bacteria > Pseudomonadota > Alphaproteobacteria > Rhizobiales > Hyphomicrobiaceae > JAEUMD01. Next base: position 890 of record CAZDNY010000125.1, read on the forward strand.
GGGCGCAGGCGCCAAGTGGCCACAGTCGCTAGGATTTTTCGTAGGCGAATTCGCGGATAAGGGTATGGGCGATGGCGTGCGGCCCCGGCACCCAGAGCCCGCCGGGGTGTGCATTGGCGAGCATGCGGCGGACATCGTCGCGGGAGACCCAGTGGGCGCTTTCCAGTTCGCCGGGGTCGACGTGCAGCGGCTGGTCGCCGGTTTCAGCGCGGCAGCCGATCATCAGGGTATGCGGGAACGGCCAGGGTTGCGAGGCGCGGTAGCTAACCTCGCCGACACGTATGCCGATCTCCTCCTCGGTTTCGCGGATGACGGCCGATTCGATGGTCTCGCCCGGTTCCACGAAGCCGGCGATGGCGGAGACCATATTTTCGGGAAAGACCGCCTGACGGGCGAGGACGCACCGATCGCCGGCGGTGACCAGCATGATCACGACCGGGTCGGTGCGTGGAAACTGGCTTTGGTCACAGTGCGGACAGTGGCGTGACCAGCCGCCGTTGCGGGGCAGCGTCGGGCTGGCGCAGCGACCGCAGAACCGCGCGCTTGCGTGCCAGGCGGCGAGCGCGGCGGCAGTCGCGGCTATTGCGAGGTCTTCGGGCGACAGCACGCCTTGCATGGCGAGGGAACGCAGGTCGACAGCGGGGGCGAGACTGGCGCCTTCCGGGTCGAGCGCCGCTGCTTCCAACGGGTCGTAGGCGCGGGCAAAAACGGCCGCCCCGGTGCCTGGGCGGACGCCGAGGAACAACAGATCTTCCAGGCTGGCAGGATCGCCGGGTGAGGTGTCGCGGCTGAAAGAAGCAAGTGTTGCCGCGGTCCGCTCGGCGTTGGAGCGGATGACGGGTTTGGTCCCGACCAGCGCAATGAGGGTTGCCTGGGGGGCAGCCAGCAGGCGAGCAAGCTGACCGTGTTCGCAGCGTTGCGCGCTCATGCGGTCGAGCGTGGTCATCGCGGTCAGGGTCGGCGAAAGATGGGATGGCTTTTCCAGTGGCATTTCAGAGGCCTAGGCGTGGTATGCGCAACGAGGCGCATGACACCGGGCGCCGGGGTGCGAGAGGCTGGGGCGCTCATGATGGACCAGACAACGCGCAATGGCGATGTCGCGGCCAATCTGGCGCGGCCTGGCGGTCCGATCAAACCGTTCGTCGGCGCGGCCTTTCCTGTTTTGCTGTCAGTCATAATAAAGGCTTTATAATCAGTTATTTATATTGTCACACAGGTGTCAGGCAGGAGGGCTATCAACTGGGGCACGGTGCTGCGGCACCGAGCGGGGGTGAATGTCATGCAGTCAGCGACGTGATGGACTGCCGCTCTCGCAAGGTTTCTCCCAACCCAGGAGTTTATTCTCGTGAAAACCAAGCTCATTGCCTGCACGGCGGCGGCTGTTGCTCTGGGCAGCTTTGCTGGTGTCGATGCGGCATCGGCGCGTGACCAGATCCAGATCGCCGGATCGTCGACCGTCCTGCCATATGCCAACATCGTTGCAGAGCAGTACGGCAAGGCCTTCAGCCAGTTCAAGACGCCGGTCGTGGAATCGGGCGGCTCGTCGGCAGGCCTGAAGCAGTTCTGCCAGGGCCTTGGCGAGAAGACCGTCGACATCGCCAACTCTTCGCGCAAGATCAAGGATGCAGAAGTGAAGGCCTGCGGTGACGCCGGCGTCACGGACATCATGGAAATTCGCTTCGGTTACGACGGCATCGTGTTCGCCACCGATGCCGGCGGCGCTGCCTGGGCGCTCGAGCCACAGGATGTTTATCTGGCTCTGGCGGCCGAGGTTCCGGTCGACGGCAAGCTCGTCGCCAATCCGAACAAGACCTGGAAGCAGGTCAACGACAAGCTGCCTGACTGGCCGATCACCGCCTACATCCCCGGTGAGAAGCACGGCACGCGCGAAGTGTTCGAAGAGAAGGTTCTGGCGGTGGGCTGCAAGGCCGTCGGCGGTGCCGAGTTGCAGCTCGCCAAGGCCGAGGGCAAGGACGACAAGGCCAAGAAAAAGGCTGCTCACAAGGCCTGCATCAAGGTCCGCAAGGATGGCGCTTCGGTCGACATCGACGGTGACTACACCGAGACGCTGGCGCGCCTGAAGTCGAACCCGAAGGGCGTTGGCGTGTTCGGTCTGTCGTTCTACGAGAACAATACCGACAAGCTGAAAGTCGCGACGATGTCGGGCGTCGAGCCTTCCGTCGAGACGATCGCCACCGGCAAGTATCCGGTTTCGCGGCCGCTGTTCTTCTACGTGAAGAAGGCGCATATCGGCGTCATTCCGGGGCTGAAGGAGTATGTCGAGTTCTTCACCTCGACGAAGATGATCGGTCCCGACGGTCCGCTTGCCGAGTACGGTCTGGTTCCAATGCCGGAAGAGGAGCTGAAGGCTTTGCAGGCAGACGTGGCTGGCGCGAAAACCATGTAACTCCCGAAGTTCGGGTCGCGGTGCTCCACGCCGCGATCCGAAGCCGGGGTGCGGCGGAGGGTGAGGCATGCGCTTCGCGATCCGCCGTTTCGCATGAAGAGGGAAAAGACGCGTGTCGCTCTCAGCAATCGTTATCGGGATCGTCATCATCGCTGTGGGGGCCTTTTTTGTCGGCATCGCCCGTGCACGTGCCGTGCAGGCGGCCGGCAGTGCGAAGATGCACTCCAGGATCGGGTATTACGGCTGGTATGCGGCAATCTTGGCTGGCTTGCCCGCACTGTTGCTGACGCTGGTTTGGAGTGCTGCCGAGCCAGGCGTCCTGTCGCGTCTGATCAGGAGCGAGTTGCCGGCCACATTCGACACGCTCAACGTGGCGCAGCGATCCTTGATCCTCGGCCAGGTCGAGTCGATCTCGGAAGGTTTGCCCAAGCTTGATGCCGATGCCCGAGAGATCGTGAAAAAGGCGCGCCTAGGATTCACGCCGATCGAAGAGGCGCAGCGCTTGCTTCAGGACAAGGGTGTCGTATTGGGCGCTGCGCCGCCGAGGTATGCGATCAATGCGGCGATCGATCTGGTGGTTTACCGGCAGTGGAGCCGCTACCTGCTGGCCGGTCTTGCCGGCCTGCTGTCCCTGGGTGGTCTGGCCTATGGTGCAATGTCGATCCGGCCACGCTTGCGGGCGCGCAACCACGTCGAAAGAGTTACGCTTGGGATGCTGATCGGGGCCTCGACCGTGGCGGTCCTGACGACGGTCGGCATCGTTTTCTCTGTGGTGTTCGAGACGATCCACTTCTTCCAGACGGTCTCGCCCTCGAATTTCTTCCTCGGCACGGTCTGGGATCCCCGGTTCTCTGCCGCGGGAAGCGGTGATACGGCCGGTCAGTTCGGATTGCTGCCGCTGCTGTGGGGCACCCTCTTCATCTCGCTTGTTGCGCTGCTCGTGGCCGTTCCCATTGGACTGTTCTCGGCCATCTACATGTCGGAGTACGCGACGCAGCGCGTGCGCGACGTCGCCAAGCCGGCGCTGGAGATTCTCGCAGGGATTCCGACGATCGTTTACGGCTTCTTCGCGCTGGTCACGTTCGGGCCCCTGCTGCGCGACGTAGGCGCCTCCGTCGGGCTCAACATCGCGGCATCGAGTGTTCTGACGGCCGGTATCGTCATGGGTGTGATGATCATTCCGTTCGTCTCGTCATTGTCGGACGATATCATCTCGGCTGTTCCGCAATCGCTGCGGGAGGGGTCTTATGGACTTGGGGCGACGCAGTCCGAAACCATCAAGCGTGTCATTCTGCCGGCGGCGTTGCCGGGTATCGTCGGCGCCGTACTGCTGGCGGCCTCGCGTGCGATCGGCGAGACGATGATCGTGGTGCTGGCAGCAGGTATCGCGGCCAACCTGACGATCAATCCGTTCGAGCCTGTGACGACGATCACGGTAAAGATCGTCAGCCAGTTGACCGGGGATCTCGAATTCGACAGCCCGCAGACGCTGGTGGCATTCGCACTGGGTCTGACGCTGTTCGTCATCACGCTGGCGCTCAATGTCTATGCGCTCTACATCGTGCGCAAATACCGGGAGCAGTACGAATGACCGCAGACGCCCCCACAGCATCGGCGCATCCGGTTCCACGTCTCAATGACCCGGCGCGGTTGAGGGCGCGCTACTCCTCCGAAGCGCGCTTTCGAATGTATGGTGTCATCGCGCTCTCGATTGCGATTGCCTTCCTGCTCGGATTGTTCGCGTCGATCATTTCCAATGGCTGGTCGGCCTTCCTGCAGTCGAAGTACGATGTCGACGTTTATCTCGATCCGGCGGAAATCGATCCGGACGGCAAGCGTGATGTGACTCGGTTCGGGCTCGCGGACTACACGACCATGGCGCGCAATTCGCTGGCCAAGGCGCTGGGCCTGCCCGACAAGCTGGACCGAAAGACGAAGCGCGATCTGAAAGGCCTGCTGTCACGGGCCGTGGACGTGCAAATTCGTGACGTGGTCGTGGCCGACCCCGGCCTGATCGGCAAGACGGTCAAGATCCCGCTGCTGGCCCACGGCGACGTCGATTCCCTGCTGAAGGGTGCAATCGATCGCAATATTCCAGAGGCGCGGCGGCAACTCAACGATCGGCAGCTCGCGTGGGTGGACAAGCTCGTGGCCGATGGCGTTCTCAAGAAGCGCTTCAATACCGGGCTCTTCACTTACGGCGCGTCGAGCCAGCCGGAAAGTTCCGGGCTTGCCGTGGCGCTGATTGGCTCGCTGTTCATGATGCTCACGGTGGCGCTGCTGGCGGTTCCGATCGGTGTTGCGGCGGCGGCCTATCTGGAGGAGTTCGCGCCGAAAAATTTCTGGACCGATCTGATCGAAGTGAACATCAACAATCTGGCGGCGGTGCCATCGATCGTGTTCGGGCTCCTCGGACTTGCCGTATTCATCAATTTTGCCGGACTGCCGCGCTCCGCATCGCTGGTCGGAGGTCTGGTGTTGAGCTTGATGACACTGCCGACAGTGATTATCGCCACGCGTGCGGCGATTCGTGCCGTTCCTCCCTCGATCCGCGAAGCGGCTCTGGGAGTTGGCGCCTCAAAGATGCAGACGCTGTTCCATCACACGCTGCCGCTGGCGTTTCCCGGCATCATGACCGGAACCATCATCGGCCTCGTTCAGGCTCTGGGCGAGACTGCGCCGCTCTTGATGATCGGCATGGTTGCATTCGTGGTCGATATTCCCGGGTCGGTGACCGAGCCGGCAACGGCCCTGCCGGTGCAAATCTATATGTGGGCAACATCTGCAGAACGCGGCTTTGTCGAGCGCACGGCCGGCGCTACAATCGTGCTGCTGGCGTTCCTGTTCGTCATGAACGCGACAGCGGTCTTTCTGCGCCGGAAATTCGAGAGGAAATGGTGAACAGGACCGAGCCAATGGAACATCAGGTTATCGCGGGACAGGTGGCGACCGTTCCGGAGCTCTCGCCGACGATCGTCGCGCGCGACGTCAACGTGTTCTACGGGGCAAAGCAGGCCTTGTTCGACGTCAGCGTCGAGGTGCCGCGCAATGCGATCACGTCGTTCATCGGCCCGTCGGGTTGCGGCAAGTCGACGTTCCTGCGGTGCATCAACCGCATGAACGACACGATCCCGATCTGCCGGGTGACGGGCGAGATCCTGCTGGATGGCCAGGACATCTATGATGCCGACCTGGATGTCGTGGAGCTGCGGGCACGTGTGGGCATGGTGTTCCAGAAGCCCAACCCGTTCCCGAAGTCGATCTACGAGAACATCGCCTACGGTCCGCGCATCCATGGTTTGACACGCTCGAAGAAGGAGCTTGATGAACTGGTGGAGGCGTGCCTGGAGAAGGCGGGACTGCTCAAGGAAGTGCATGATCGCATGGACGAGCCGGGCACAGGACTTTCCGGTGGCCAGCAGCAGCGCTTGTGCATCGCACGCGCGATTGCGACACAACCGGAAGTGATCCTGATGGACGAGCCGTGCTCGGCGCTCGATCCGATTGCGACGGCGAAGGTCGAAGAGCTGATGGATGAGCTCAAGTCGAACTACACCATCATCATCGTCACGCACTCGATGCAGCAGGCCGCGCGCGTCTCGCAGCGCACGGCGTTCTTCCATCTGGGCAAGCTGGTCGAGTACGGCGACACCCGGCAGATCTTCACAAACCCCAATGACAAGCGCACGCAGGATTACATCACCGGGCGCTTCGGCTAGGGCGAGAAGTACTGCGTCGGCGTTGGCACAATAACGAACCCGGTTTGGAGAAGGCTTCATGCCCCAGCACACCGTCAAGTCCTACGAGGAGGAGCTTGCGCTCCTCGATACCAAGATCGCGCGCATGGGTGGCATTGCGGAACACAATCTGGGGCAGGCATTCGATGCCCTGCAGCGGCGTGATCCGCGTCAGGCCGAGATGGTGATCGTGGCCGACAATGCGATCGATGCCTTGGAAAAGGACATCGAAGAGCAGGTCATCGAGATGATCGCGCGGCGCCAGCCTCTGGCGGACGATCTCAGGCACGTGATGGCGGCGCTGCGGATCACGGCGGATCTGGAGCGGATCGGCGACCTTGCCAAGAACATCGCCAAGCGGGCCGGCGCGATTGCCGAGGTTTCGCATCCCAAGCCGGTCATCTCGGGACTGGAGCGGATGGTGGAGCTGGCGCTGAAGCAGCTCAAGACGGTGCTCGACGCCTATGCGGAACGCGATGCGGATCGCGCCATCCAGGTGTGGCGTGACGATCAGCAGATCGACGCGATGTACAACTCTCTGTTCCGCGAGCTTTTGACCTACATGATGGAAGATCCGCGCAACATCGGGCTTTCGACGCACCTTCTTTTCGGCGCGAAGAACCTCGAACGGGTCGGCGATCATACGACGAACATTGCAGAGACCGTGCACTATCTGGTGCGCGGCGAGCCGATCAGGGACGATCGGCCCAAGGGCGACGATACGAGTTCGATGCTGGTCGGAAGCCATGATTGACGCACGCGCCGATGTCATCCCGGGGTCGCTGGCCGCGAAGGTCCTGATCGTCGAGGACGAAGCACCCCTGGCGGAACTGCTGCGCTACAATCTTGAAGCGGCAGGATACACGGTACTGCATGCCGAGACGGGAGAGGACGCGGAAGTCCTGGTCGCGGAAGAGGCGCCGGATCTGGTGGTGCTCGACTGGATGCTGCCGTCGACGTCAGGCATCGAGATCTGCCGGCGCCTGAGAGCACGTTCGGAGACGCGGCAGGTTCCCATCATCATGCTCACGGCGCGCAGCGAGGAAGCTGATCGCATCCGCGGCCTGTCCACCGGCGCCGACGATTACGTCGTGAAGCCCTTCTCGCTGCCCGAGTTGATGGCGCGCGTGAAGGCGCTGTTGCGCCGGGCGGCGCCGG
>CAZDNY010000126.1:0-8060 GCA_964506885.1 uncultured Hyphomicrobiaceae bacterium
CGCCTCAGTCGTCAGGGTTCATCGCAAGGCTCGTGCCGCACTGCCTTGAGAGGATCGGCATTTCTGTCGAGCGAAAACGCCGCCCGGACAGGGGGCGGCGTTGTTCCCTGAAAGCGGATCGGAATGATCCGCTCAGTAGGCGTTTTCTGTCTTCAGCAGTGCGAAGGGCGTTTTGAGAAGAATGTAGAGATCGAAGAAAACCGACCAGTTCTCGATGTAGTAGAGATCGTACTCGACGCGCTTTTGGATCTTCTCCTGGGTATCGGTCTCACCGCGCCAGCCGTTGATCTGCGCCCAGCCCGTAATCCCCGGCTTGACCTTGTGGCGCGCGAAATATCCCTCCACCACCTCGTCATAGAGCTGGTTGGCGGCCTTTGCATGCAGCGCATGCGGACGCGGACCGACCAGCGACAGTTCGCCCGTCAGCACATTGATGAGCTGCGGCAGCTCGTCGAGGCTCGTCTTGCGGATAAAGCGGCCGACCTTGGTAACGCGCGGGTCGTCCCTGGTGACGAGCTTATTGGCGCTGGCGTCACAGCGGTCGACATACATCGAGCGGAACTTGTAGACCTCGATCAACTCGTTGTTGAAGCCGTAGCGCTTCTGGCGGAAGAAAACCGGACCGGGGCTGTCGAGCTTGATAGCAATGGCGACGGCGGCCATCACCGGAGCGAGCAGGACCAGCGCCAGCCCGCCGATCACCTTGTCGAACGCCCACTTGGAGACACGGCCCCAATCGGTGATCGGCGTGTCGTGCAGGTCGATCATCGCAACGTCGCCGATGCGCGAATAGGTGCGTGGGCTGAAGCGCAGCGCCGTTGCCGCGGCCGGCAGCTTCACGTCGACGGGCAGTACCGAAATTTCCTTCATCACCGCCACGAGGCGGTTCTCTGCGGTGATCGGCAATGCGACGATGGCAAGGTCGATGCGGGTCTGCCGGCAGTAATCGACCAGTTGGCGCAGTCCGCCGAGGCGCGGATAGCCAGCGATCAGCGCCGGCGCCCGTTCCTCGTCGCGATCGTCGAACACGCCCGATATGCGGATGTCACCCGCGGCGTCGGCCTCCAGTTGGCCGATCAGGTCCGCGGTTGCCGGACCGCTGCCGTAAATAACAGCGCGCCGGTAGAGTCGGCCTTCCTTGGCCCAATGGCGCACGAGTCCCGACAGAACCAATCGCCCGGCAATCAGCGAGACGGCGCCGACCGTGAACCACGCCGCAAGCCAAACGCGCGAAAACGTGTGCCCGAGCTTCAGGAAGAACACCACCGCGACCAGAGCCGCGAAAGCAGCCGTCCATCCCATCACGACGCGCGGCATCTGGCGCACGATCGAGGAAAACGCCTGGACCTTGTAGAGCCCGAGCAGTTCGAACATGATGACCGTTGCGACGCTCATGGCAAACAGCGTGACCGGGTAGGCCGTGCCGGTCAGCAGGTTCGGTTCTCCGACGTAGGCAAGCGCCACGCCCAGGCCGATCAGGGCCGTAATGAGGAACTCGCCGCAGCGGACGGCCCCCGCGAGCACCGACGGCGAGATGAGGGTTGCACGATCTCCGGCGCGAAAATCCGCCAGCGGCGGCAACTGAACCGTGAGCCCGGCCCGTGTCCCATGGCTCTTCGCGGTGTGCCCTGCCGCATCGATTGCGTTTGCGCCCGTCAACTTGTTCGACATGCTTGTATTCCGTCGCTCCACCTCTTCGTGGGGAGGTACGCAAGCATCGCGCATGCCAGTTGGCGGCAAATGTGTGAAGTAGTCTGATCAGTTCGCGGTTAACGTAAAGTGCTGGTTAACGCTGCATCATCAGGTTTTCGTAGAACGCCTCAACACTGGCGCTCATGGCGCTGGTCGTGAAGCGTTCCTTTATGGCGCGCTGTAGGCCGAGCGCATCGCGTGCCGCCCCAGCCGGATCTTCGAGGTGTCGCCGCATCTGCGCGGCCAGCGCATCGACGTCCCGTGGTGGGACAAGCGCGACAGGGCTGCCAGCGACGATTTCGGGAATGCCCCCGACATCGGTCGCGATCAGCGGCATGGCCGCCGCGCCGGCCTCCAGGACGATGTAGGGAAAGCTTTCGGCGCGCGATGGCATCACCAGTGACCGCCCGAGCGCGAACGCGGTACGCGCCGGCATCGCCCCAGGGAAGCTGACGCGGTCGCCGAGCTCGAGTGCGCGCGCTTGATCCTTGAACTCCGCCGCATCGGGGCCATCACCGACGATCACGGCCCGCGGCGGCGAGGGATCGTTGATCCGCGCCAGCGCCTCAAGCAGCAGATCGACGCCTTTCAGTTTGCGCAATTCACCCACGAAAACGAAATCCGCCGGCGCGTCCGTGACGGCAACCGGCTCGAACTCGTCAGGCTGCACGCCGTTGGGGATGATCTTCGTGACGAGCGGGCCGCGCGCAGCGACATTGTCTTGATAAACCCGCGCGGAATAAGCGCTTTCGAAGATGATGCCATCCGTCTTGCGGGCCAGCAGCCGCTCCAGCCCCATGAAGATCCGCCCCTTGAGCGAATTTGGAGCGTAGTGAAGCGAGCCACCATGCGGTGTGTAGACGGAAATGACCCGCGCACCCGCCCGCTTCAACGTGGACGCTGCAAGACGCGCATAGGCTCCGCCCTTGGCGCCGTGTCCATGCAACACGTCAGCGCCGAACCGCTCCGCGATTGCGCGCGTCGCCCGTGTCGCAGTCACGTCCCTGAAATCGATGTCGCGCGCCATTGCGACGCGTTCGAGCCCGAGTGACAGGCTGTCGCGGAGTGCCGTGAGCCGCTGTTCCGTCAGTCGGTCCGCCGCTTCCGCACAGCACACCACGCCGACGCTGTGGCCGGCCGCTGCCTGTGCACGGGCCAGATCCGCGACGTGGCGGAACAGCCCGCCGATCGGCGCACGCAGGATGTGCAGGATTTTGAAAGACGCCGACACGAGGTTCACCAGGCTCCGGAAGCTGGGCGGGCTGCAAGGTCCGCGCCAGCTGCGGCCTTACAAGAACCGCTCGTACACGAAAATGGTATCGCCCGGCTTTACGACATAGTCGGAAGGCGCCTCGATCTGCTCGACGAAACCGTTAATGCGCCGCGTGATGCGGAAGCTGCGATTGCTCGCCCGCTCCGTGTAGCCTCCCGCGATCGCCACGGCGGTCTGCACCGTCATGCCGGAGACATAGGGAAACTGCCCAGCGTTGCGCACCTCGCCAAGGATGAAGAACGGGCGGTTTTCGTTGATGTCGACGGTGACTTGCGGATTGCGCACGAACTCCGCGCCCAGCCGCCGGCGTACAACGCCTTCCAGATCGAACGTGGTGAGCCCGCGTGCCTTGACGGCGCCGATCAGCGGAACGGTGATCACGCCCCCATGATCGACGGTATAGATCCGCGAAAGATTGGGCTGGCCGTAGACAAAAATGCGCAGTTTGTCGCCGGTATCCAGAAGATACGGCCCGTCGCTGTCGGCAACCGCGTGGGGGGCGCGCGGCAGCATCGGCGGCTCGGCCGGCTCACCGTAGGCCGTTTGCTCCACGACGCTCATGACCGGCGCTGCCACTGGCGTCGGATAGCCGTTCTCGACCGGGGGCGCCGCCTCCGACACCACGAGCGAACGATCCGAGAAGATCGCCCCTTCACCGCTCAGGAAATCCTGGTCATGGGCGCAGCCCGTGACCAGAAGAGCGACGAGCGCGGGTACTGCAACGCGGCAGGCAAACATGATTCGACCCCTTTGATGGGTTGGACGTGTTCGCCCATTTAGGACACCCAAAGTTAAAAAATGCTGAGTACCGGCTTTTATTTGGGACACCCGCCGCGGAGTTAATGAATTGCTTACCCGCACCCGCTCTAATCCGGGACACGGATTAATACATCACGCGAGCGGATCCATGCGCGGCACGACCCACGCTTCACCCGATGACATCGACATCACCAGCATCTGGGGTGCCCTGCGCCGCAGCGGTAAGTCGCTCATCCTGGCAAGCCTCATCACCGGTGGTCTGACGTATGCCGTCCTCTCGATGATGGCGCCGCGCTTCACCTCCGAGGCTCAGTTGACCGTTGCTGCCAAGAACGCTTCCAACCCGTTCATGGATTCCAAGGACAGCCAGCGCGGTCCCGACAGCGTCAACATCCTGGTCGATCCCGCTGCGGTGAACACGCACGTGCGCGCCTTGAAATCTCCGGAGCTGGCGCGCCGCGTCGCCGACGAACTCAAGCTTGCAACGCTGCCCGAATTCAACAGCGCGCTGGGCAGCACCGACAAAGTCGATGCCTTGATGCGCACACTTGGTCTTTCTGGGCCGCGCCCGGGCGAGACCGTGCAGGACCGCGTCCTCAACGCCTTCTATAAGCGCCTCGAAGTCTACGCCGCCAAGGAAAGCCGCTTTATCGGCGTGCGCTTCACCTCGAATGACAATCAGCTCGCGGCAGAGGTGGCCAATCACCTCTCGAATGCCTATCGCGCCTCGCTGGCTGAAAAGACCGTCGATGAGATCGACGAGGTGCAAAAGGTCGTTGAAGAGAAGATCGAGCGCCTCAGCAAGGAGGTCTCGGAAGCACAGTTTGCCGTCGAGCAGTACAAAAGCGAGCACGACCTGTTCAAGGGTGGCCAGTCCAAGGTCGGCTTGCCCGAACAGCAGCTGGGTGAGTTGACCGCTGAACTGACCCGGGCCAAGGCGGCGCGCAGCGAGGTCGAGTCGCGTGCCCGTTCCGCCCGCGAGATGCTGCGAGCCGGCAGCGCTGACGCATTGCCCGATGCACAGAAATCGCCGCTGATCCAGGCCCTCGTCCAACAGCGCGTCAGGCTCGAGCGCGAAATCTCTGAGCTGTCTGCAACGCTGTTGCCGGCCCATCCGCGCATGCGTCAGCTCAATGCTGATTTGGATGGCCTGAAAAAGCAGCTGCGGGGCGAGATTTCGAAGCTTGTCGATAGCCTCGAGAAGGAAGCCAAGGCTGCCGCACTGCGCGAAGAGTCGATTGCCAAGAGCCTCACTGAGATCAAGTCGGAGGTCACCAAGCGTTCCGGCGGGACCGTCGAACTGCGTCGTCTGGAGGACATCGCCAAATCGAAGCAGAATGAACTCGAGCGCGCTCTCAAGGATGTCGAGGAAGCCAAGCTCAAGACCCGCACCCGCGTCGTCCCCATCGAGGTCAAGGTTCTCTCCCAGGCGATGCCATCGAGCGTGCCGGTATTCCCGAAGAAGGGCCCGCTGACAGCGCTCATTGCGCTGGCCACGCTGTTGTTCGGAACCGCCTGGGTCGTGACCCGAGCGCTCTTGTCGGGTGCGCGCGCCCAGTCCGGCGGTGCGCATATGAAGCGTCGCGCCAGCGATCGCGATGTCGCAGCGAACGGGCTCGCTGGCAGCACCGTGCCACCGGCCGCCGCCGCAGAACGACCGCAGCCGGTATTCGAACGGATGGCCGCTGACGAGAGTGCCGGTGTCATGCTCGATGACGACGGCACCGCCGAGATTGCCTCGGTCTCCAAGTTGGCCCGCCACATCCGCGCCCAGTCCCACCAAGGCGGCGGCTTCCGGACACTGATGACGGCCGCGACCAACGCTATCGACGCAAGCGTCGAGGGGCTGGCGCTTGCCGACGAACTGGCGCAAGAGGGCCTTCAGACAATCGTGGTCGATTGGAGTGTGGACGAGGGAGGGTTTGCTCGCCGCATCGGACTTCCATCGGCTCCTGGTTTCACGGATCTCGCTCGTGGCGACGCCAGTTTCGAGGATGTGATCCGCAGCCTGCCCAATGGCCAGGTGCACATTGTGCCGTCTGGGACCTCGCTTGGCGGAGCACCGGTCGATCACGCACTCGATCCCGAGAAGCTCAATCTCCTCCTGGATGCTCTCGATGAGGCCTATGATCAGATCATTGTCGTTGCCAAACCAGCCGACGCCCGCGCACTCTTCGAGTCCATCCAGGGCCGCTTCGATGCTGGTGTGACCGTCAACGCGGGGCAGCGCACCACGGCGGTTCTCCAGGACCCGCCGGGCACCTTCCTGGGCTTCGAAGTCACCGACATTACATTGATCCGCTACAACCGTGTCGACGACACCCCGAAGGGCAAGCAGCGCATGCTGCGTCGCGGCCTTTCCGAAGGCGGCGAGGCGCGCATCTAGCACAGCGCAGTGACTGTCGAGCTCCCAACGGGCGCACGCCTCGAGCGTGTGCCCGTTAACGCTTTATTAAGCTTCCAGGTTCGCCGCCTGTCCGGACAAGCGGAAACTGCACGCTCATTGCAGAGCCCCGTCTGGTCCCTGTGACGAGGACCGGAACTCACGGAAATTCGCCGCGCCAATGAGCAAAAGGTCGACCCAGCTCCTGAAAGCCGCTCTGTCCGCCCTGTACTATACTGGGGCAGATGGCCTGGCCGCGCCGTTTACACGCGGCGATGGGGTCATCTTCATGCTGCACAGGGTCACACCCGAACCGGTGCGCGAGTTCGAGCCCAACCGCATCCTCAAGGTCACGCCCGAGTTCCTCGACAACGTTGTCCGTCAGGTCACCGAAGCGGGCTTCGACCTGCTGTCGCTTGACGAACTGCCTGAACGCCTCGCAGGCGGTCCCGGCAGGCGCCCCTTCGCCTGCTTTACGCTTGACGATGGTTACCGCGACAACCTCGAGTACGCTCTGCCGGTCTTCAAGCGCTATGGAGCGCCTTTCACCGTCTATGTCCCGACCGATTATATCGACGGCAAGGGGGATCTGTGGTGGCTGATGCTGGAGCGTGTGATCGAGGTCTCAGACAGCGTCAGCCTGGTTATCGAAGGCGCTGAGCGGCACTTCGATACGCAGACGGTCGCCGCCAAGGAGTTCGCCTACGCTGAAATCTACTGGTGGCTGCGCCGCATTCCCGAGGAGGAGGCGCGCGCGACAGTCGCGACGCTCGCCGCGCGCTGCAGCCTTGATGGCGATGCGTTGTGTCGTGAGATGATGATGAACTGGGATGAAGTGCGCACGCTTGCGGAAGATCCGCTTGTCACCATCGGCGCGCACACCCGCAGCCACTTGGCCCTTGCCAAGCTCGACGCAGCGACCGCGCGCGAGGAAATTGCAGCTTCTGTTACTCGCATCGAGAACGAACTGGGCCGCCCGTGCCGGCATTTCAGCTACCCGTACGGCTGTGCAGCGAGTGCGGGAGCCCGCGAATTCGAAATCGCGCGCGACCTGGGCCTTCTCACCGCCGTCACCACGCGCAAGGGGCAGATCGACAAGGCCCATGCCGGACAGTTGCAGGCCCTGCCGCGTTTCTCGCTCAACGGCGATTATCAGGATCCGCGCTACATCAAGGTCATGCTGTCGGGCATGCCGTTCCGGCTATGGAATGCATTGGGCCGCGTGACAGGCGCGAATGTGTCGATCTGATCGATCCACCAGCGCCCCAAGCGCGTAAAGCCACGGTCAGTCTGCAGAACCACGTTCTCCGCCCCGGGACATCCAGCTGATAATCGCGCCGGCAGGCAGCACCCAAAGCAGTCCGGCCACGATGTAATAGGCGAGTTCGGCAAGTTTCGAGGCCTCGTTGACCTGCAGCACGATGGCCGCGGCCATCGCTATCAAGGCATAAACAACGAGGAAGGCCATCAGCAGCACGGTCCCAACCAGCTTGCGCGTGCGGATTGTCATGAAGGTCTCCGGTGGCAAGGCGGCGCGGACGCGTGGTGCGGCATGGTGCGCGTGGCCGTCCCATTGATCACAGCGCTCCCGACCATTAATCAGACACGTCACCAAAGCACAAGGCTGGGCGAGCGATGGCATCCTATATCAACACGCGTGAAGCAGGCACCGCACTTGATGGCGCCGCATCCGGTTCACATGTCGCTGTGCGGCTTTGGCTCTACGCCGTGGCCGTGCTGGTGTTTGCGATGATCGTGGTGGGGGGGGCCACGCGTCTCACCGATTCCGGTCTCTCCATCACCGAATGGCAACCGATCATTGGCGCGATACCACCGCTCAACGAGGCGCACTGGCTGGAGGCCCTCGAGAAATACCGGCAGATCCCCTAATACCAGCAGATTAACAAGGGCATGTCGCTGGAGGCCTTCAAGACGCTTTACGGGTGCGAGGGG
>CAZDNY010000127.1:0-8055 GCA_964506885.1 uncultured Hyphomicrobiaceae bacterium
TACGTATTCTCTTGGTGGAGTATGACGACGAGATCGGATCGCGTCTGGTGGAAGGCCTGGAGGCGTCGGGCTTTGCCGTCGAACGTGCCCAAACGGGTACGGATGGCTTCCTGATGGGCGGGGACGAGAATTTCGATGCTGCCATTCTCGATCTCGGCTTGCCGGAAATGGAGGGCATGGAGGTTTTGAAGCGCTGGCGGGCGGCCGGGGTCCTGATGCCCGTGCTGATCCTGACAGCGAGGGGATCGTGGACTGAGAAGATCGACGGGCTCAATGCCGGTGCGGACGACTACATAACAAAGCCGTTCCACGTCCCAGAGATCGCGGCGCGGCTTCGGGCCCTTATTCGCAGGACTTCCGGCCATGCCACATCCGTCATCACGCATCGTGACATTAGCCTCGATCTCGGCAGCGGCAGAGTAACGCGCGGGGGCGAACCGGTGGAACTCACCGCCCGGGAGTTCCGGATGTTGACCTACTTCCTGCACCGCCTCGGCCGGATCATTCCGCAAGCCGAGCTGACGGAGCATCTCTACGCGCTCGATGAAGCGCGCGAGTCCAATACGATCGAGGTCTATGTGAGCCGGCTGCGGCGCAAGCTCGGTGCCGATCTCATCACGACCGTGCGCGGACTTGGCTACCGGATGGATTGACGGAAGCTGGCGATGAAGAACCTGAAAGGCCGTCTGATCGGTGCTGCCGCACTCTGGATCACCATTGGCATGGTGGCGGCCGGCGTGCTGCTGTCGAGCATCTTCCGTCAGCACGTCACGACGCAGTTCTACGATGAGCTATATGTTCATCTCGACGAATTGCAACGACTGGCCAAGGTGGACGATACGGGCGCCCAACTGCAGCGGCAACTTTCTGATCCGCGCTACGACGTGGTGCGTTCCGGCTATTACTGGGAGATCCAGCGCAAGGACCGCGTGCTCGCCCGCTCGCAGTCGCTGCAGGGGCCGCTTTTGCAGACTCCGGCGGACGCAACCAAGGACGTCGGCGTGCATCGACACGAAATCGACGGGCCGACGGGACCGTTGCTGGTTGTTGAGCGCGCCTATTGGAACAACCCGACCGCGGAACCGGTCAAGTTCATCATGGGAACCGACCAGCGCCATCTCGATGAGGTGATCCATAGTTTCGACCGCACGCTGTTGCAGGCGCTCGGCGCGCTGACGCTGCTGCTCGTGGGTGCCTCGGCCTTGCTGATCGGTCTTGCACTGCGCCCACTCAGCGATCTCAAGGGGGCTCTGTCGGATGTTCGTTCGGGCGCGAAGCCGCGTCTGGAAGGGAATTTCCCGAGCGAGGTGCAGCCGCTCGTCGATGAGCTCAACGCGCTCTTCAACTCGACGACGGACCTGATCCAACGCGCGCGGACCCAGGCGGGCAACATTGCGCATGGGCTGAAGACCTCACTCGCCGTGCTGACCGACGAGGCCCATCGATTGCGTTCGCACGGGCAGGACAAGGCTGCAGACACGATCCTCGCGCAGTGCAGCCGCATGCAGTCGCACGTCGACTATCAGATCGCACGCGCCCGTGCGGTCGCCTTGAGGGACGCGCCCGGGACGGTCGCTTCGGTTTCCAAAGCCGCCGGCGATATCGTCAGTGCCCTGCGCCGTCTGCACTCCGAGCGCGGGCTGCAGATTGCCAACCAGATCCCCGATGATTTGATCGTTGCAACCGACGCTCTGGATCTGAACGAAATGCTCGCCAACCTCGTCGACAATGCGTGCAAGCATGCGAACTCGAGGGTGGTGTTGTCGCGTGGGACGACCGCAAGGCCGCAAATGGTGACGTTGCGTGTTGAAGACGACGGGACCGGACTGCCACCGGAGGCTTATGAAGTCGTTTTCCGGATCGGTGAACGATGGGACAGCCAGAAGCCCGGTAGCGGTCTCGGCCTGACAATCGTGCGCGATCTAGCGCGCCTTTACGGCGGCGATGTCCGTTTGGGGCGTTCGGTTCTCGGTGGCCTTTGCGTGGATTTGGACTTGCCCGTGGCTTCCAATTTGTGCAGATGAGATGCCACCACGGCGATGCTGACTCACATCGCAAATCAATTCTCAATATTCGACTTCAGAGTTCCTCTGCCGGGCTGAACAGAAAGCCTGTTCGTGGCTTCGCAATCCAACCGACGTCACCAACTGGCCCTGAACGTCGAGGAAAGCCAAAGCGGTCTTAGAGCCAAAGCTGACTGCCATGCAGAGATTTACTTCCCGCCTTTTTGCGCAGCAAAGACACGTCGCGTTGCACCTGTCTCCATTTGCCTAACGAGTGTTGCGCAACGGTACACAGTCGGCTTTGGGCGATTCGCCACGTGTGCAAAAAAACTTGAGGTCGGCTGTTGGGAACCAGAGCTGCCGTCCGGGCCAGACAACCAGCGCACGCGGCTGAGCCAGACTGCATCCAGAAGAACGATTGCATTGCCCGGCGAATTAAGGGACGACGGTCTGTCTGGAGGAGAACGGGACATAATGACGGCAGTGGAACTAGCACCTGCGTTGATGATCGCGTTTGTCGGCGGACTCCTGCGTGGCTTTGCCGGAGTTGGGTCCGGCATGTTCATGGCGCCCTTCTTCGTTCATCTATTCGGGCCCGTTCAGGCAATTGGCATCATTCTTTTGATTGAGATCGTTGCAACGATATTGCTCCTGCCGACCGTGTTTCGCGAGATCGACTGGACGAGCATCGCAACGATGGGCATCGCAGCCATTAGCCTCATGCCCGTCGGCAACTGGCTGCTGGTCACGCTTGACGTTACGGCGATACAGCTCGGCGTTTCGATGCTTGTTTTCCTGTCGGCCTTAGTGCTCATCTCCGGTTGGCGCTATAGCGGTGCGCGCCCTAATAGCCTGACTTTTCTTGTTGGTGGGATGTCTGGCTTCCTGATGGCCCTGACCAGCCTCGGAAACCCGCCCGTCATGGTCTATCTTTTGTCGAGTGACGCAAGTGCCGCGCGCAACCGGGCAAACTTTACCGCCTATTTTGGCGTGACCCTCACAGCGCTAATCATACTCATGACAGCTCGCGGACATATTGAGAGCCAAACCGTTGTGACGGCGGGATCCCTGATGCCGGGTTTCCTCCTGGCGACCTGGATCGGCAGTCGATTGTTCCGTGTCGCGAGCGAACAAAGCTACCGCCGTATCGCTCTTGGCATTTTGTTGCTAGCCGGCGCCTATGGAATCGCAAAGTCCCTCTAAGATTTCGCAATCAGCCGGCAATGGCCAGGAGCCTCACTCTTCGTTATCGTCTTGGGTAAAACTGCCGCGCAGGGCTGCAGCGGCCTCGGTCAACAGACCGACCTGTTGCGAGCTCGATCGCTCCGTTGACGACAGGCTCGCCTCGGCCTCCTTCTAGATCGAGATGTTCTGTTCTTCCGAAAGCCTGCTCTTGCGCATGACATGCGTCTCGTCACTGCGCGACAGACTAACAAAACAAGTGGGTACCTTTCAGGGGGAAGGGGCAAACGGTGTGTGGGTTTTGATCGGGGTCGGCTCAATCAGTCGGTTGGCGGCTCCTTGGTCTCCAATAGGTGCTGTTCGATCCGCTTGAGAGCGACGAGAACGATCAGCGTGAGGGCAACGCCGAAAAATGCAATCTGGTAGAAGCCGGCGCCTGTGGCGATTCCAATGGCGCCGCAGAGCCAGATTCCGGCGCCTGTGGTGAGGCCGATGACCTTGCCGGCGCCGTGAATGATCGTGCCAGCAGCGAGGAAAGATGCCCCCGCGGTCACCGCTTCGATGAGACGTATCGGATCGGTTCCTGAAGTTTGCGGTCCCGCGCTCTGGAACTCGTGGAAAATTTCGTAGGTGAGGACCGTGAACATCGCCGCGGCGAGTGTGGTGATCATGTGCGTGCGTAGACCCGCTGAGCGTTCACGCAGTTCGCGCTCGAAGCCGATGGCGGCCCCGAAAGCGATCGCAAGCACGAAGCGAAAGAGGATTTCAGCTTCGTGAATGTGCGTGCGCTCTACTGTGAGAAAGTCGGTCCAGCTCATGGGCAGTGCCTCTGTGGTGGGCCGCACTGGTCATGCCGGACGCGAGCCCATCGTGAGTTGGAACAATTGCCAATTAGATTCGTTCCCTCAGAATGGAACAGGTCATGTCACGACCCGATTCGACGTGCATCACACCCGCGAGATGGGAATACCGTGTATTTGCCGAGGACCTTGAGGAGCAAGGTGCACGGTTGTTATCGGGTGCTCTTTCGCACCACGGCGAACGAAATGAGGATGCGTACCTCGTCTCGCGTTCTGCCAGCAATGTCGCTGTGAAGCTGCGCGGAGGGAGACTCGAGGCGAAAGAGCTGTTGGCGCGGAGGAATGGCTTGGAATTGTGGTGTCCAATTCTGACGGATGCCCGGCGGATCAGTCTGGGATTTCTCTTGGCCGAGGTTGTTTCGCGTCCTGTCACCGATCTTGACCTGTCGCCCGACGACCTTCTGCTGACCGGTCAGATCGAAAACTTTGTCGACCATGCCCCGGGCCTGGAAATGGTGCTGGTGCAAAAGGAGCGTACCAAACTGACGCACGCGCACGCCATCTCCGAGTTCGTAAGCTTGGTCGTGTGCGGGCGCAGGCTGCAGTCGGTAGCAGTTGAATCGCAGGACATCGACGCGGTCGAGAGCTTACTACATGAAATCGACCTTGCTGCGCGGCCGAACCAGAATTATCCCGCGTTCCTTCGAGGGGTCGTGTTCGCTTAAGCCCGTTCCCAATGAGTTCATTGGCTGAACCAGCATTGATGTTCTAGGTTGGCGTCAAAACATGACGAGACCCGCCCATGTCTGGAGCGTCACTGAAGACTTATCTGGAAAGGCGCAACTTTTCCGCCACGCCCGAACCGGGTGATCGGGACGCGACACCGTCAGACCGTCCTGTGTTCGTCATTCAGGAACACGACGCATCGACGCTGCATTATGATTTCCGCCTGGAGATCGATGGTGTCTTGGCATCCTGGGCAGTTCCCAAAGGGCCTTCCGTTGACCCGCGTGAGAAGCGACTGGCGATACGCACCGAGGATCATCCGCTGTCGTATGCCGACTTCGAGGGTGTCATACCCGAAGGTCAGTATGGTGCCGGTACGGTGCTTGTATGGGACAGGGGAAGCTATCGCAATCTTATGGCCGAGAAGGATCCTCCACGAGAGATGTCACGCGCACTTGCGGCAGGACACATCGAAGTGTGGCTCGAGGGACAGAAGGTCCGAGGTGGCTATGCTCTCGTGCGAGCGGAAATGAAAAATGCGGACGACGAAACCTGGCTGCTCATCAAGATGTCGGACGAGGGTGCCGACGCCAGGCGCAACCCTGTCAGCACGCAACGCAGATCGGTTCTCAGTGGCGCTACGCTGGATGAGATATGCAAGGCTGGCGAACACGGCGATGACGATGACGGATAAGGGCGAGAATGGTGCCGCCGACATCCTGAGGCGGCTGTCACAAGACGAGATCGACCTGCTCGACGATGTCGAGCAGGCCGGCTTCGTGGCGCCGATGCTCGCGACCCTGACACATGAGAGCTTTTCCGACGACCAGTGGATCTATGAACGGAAGCTGGATGGCGAACGCGTCGAGGCCGTTGTGGATGATGGTAGGGCAGTTCTCTTTAGTCGTAACGGCAACGATATCAGCGCGAGTTATCCTGAGATCGTGGACGCGTTGTCGCGAGGCGCGGAGACTTTCACTGTGGACGGAGAGATCGTCGCGTTCGAGGGAAGCAGAACGAGTTTCGCGCGGTTGCAGCCCCGGATTCATGGCAGCGGGAACGCATCCGACATCCAAGTCTACTACTACGTTTTCGACATTCTGCGGCTTGCCGACAAGGATTTGCAGCGCCTTCCATTGCGACGGCGCAAGGCAATCCTAAAGAGCGCACTCGTTTTCGAGGATCCCATCCGATACACCGCGCATCGCAACCGCGAGGGGGAGGCTTGGTTCAAACAGGCTTGTGAAAAAGGCTGGGAGGGCCTGATCGCAAAGCGTGCCTCCTCGGTCTACGTCTCAAAGCGATCGCGCGATTGGCTCAAGTTCAAGTGTGACTGCCGCCAGGAATTCGTCATCGCCGGATATACCGATCCGCACGGCCAACGAGAAGGCTTTGGCGCCCTATTGCTCGGTGTCTACGAGGGGCAGTCCCTTCATTACGCCGGACGCGTCGGTACAGGGTTCGATCATGATTTCCTGCAGCGGTTCGCTGAAGAACTGGAATCGAAGCAGACGGCCGAGCCGGCGTTCGTCGATCCGCCAAGTGATCGCGGCGTGCATTGGGTGAAGCCGGAATTCATTGGTGAGGTGGCATTCACAGAGTGGACCGACGCGAACAAACTGCGCCATCCGCGTTTCATAGGCCTGAGGCGCGACAAGGCACCTGAGGAGATCGTCAGGGAGGACAAGGGCGCGTGAGCGAACATCGGACGATCGCCGGCCGGGAGGTTGCGGTCAAGAATCTCGAGAAACTCTTCTTCCCCAAGGACAGCCTCACCAAGGGTGACGTGATCGACTACTACGCCCGGTTGGGGGAACGGATCATGAAGTATGTGGGCAAGCGCGCATTGACGATCCGGCGTTTTCCCGACGGTATCGAGCAAGAGGGTTTCTTCCAGAAGTCGGCCGGGGACTATTTCCCCGACTGGATCGAAACGGCCATCATGGACAAGCGAGAGGGCACGATTGAGCAGGTCGTCGCAAACGAGGCAGCGGTTCTCGTGTATCTCGCGGATTTGGGAATGATTGAGCTGCATGCTCCGCTGAGCCGCATCGATAATCCTGACAGGCCCGACAGCATGATTTTCGATCTCGATCCGCCGGACGATTATACGGACGCTGTTCGCCACGTAGCGCTTGCATTGCGCAAGAAGCTGGAGGACCTGGATTTGCCGAGTTTCGTGAAAACCACGGGATCGCGCGGGTTCCACATCGTCGTGCCGTTGGAACGCCGCCATGATTTCGGCAGCGTCAGGGACTTTTCACGGCGCATGGCGGACTGTCTGGCCGAGCGCATGTCCGATACGGTCACGACAGAACAACGCAAAGACAAGCGGCGGGGGCGGATCTTCATCGACACGCAGCGCAATGCGTACGGACAGACTGCTGTTGCGCCCTATTCCCTTCGGGCGAGGGCAGAGGCGCCGGTTGCCTGTCCATTGCATTGGCATGAAGTCGAGCGCACCGACGTGCATCCGCGCATGGTGACCCTGACATCAATAGCTCGCCGGCTATCGCAGACAAATGACCCGTGGGCAGATTTCGAAGAGCGAAGCGTGTCACTCGGCAGCGCGATCCGCCGACTTTAGTCGTTCAAGGCGTCGTTCAGTGCCGTGCGCCGCGCGCGATCGCGGCAAGGGGTGATGCGGGGGCTATGCCGAAATCTTCGAGTCCCTTCCTTCCCCTGTCGGCAATGTTGTCGTGGCGCATCAACGCGACTTGTCCTTCGGTGATTGGAGGTCGTCGCAGCGGGCTCGTGATGGTCGATAACGCGTTCCAGACAGGAAGTGGAACGGGTAGGAGATGGACCGAGCGTCCTCTGCTTTGTGCGACGCGTTTAACCAGCGTGCGGAACGAGACGATGTCCGGACCGGCCACCTCGAATATTTCGCCGGCAGCTTTGTCATCCTCAAGCGCGCGGGCGATCGCTTCTGCCACGTCATCGACGAAAACCGGCTGCAATCGCACACTTCCATCGCCGAAAAGCGGCATGACCGGGCTGCGCGCAACGATGCCGGCAAGCGTTGAGAGGAAATCCTTCCCCTTGCCGAACATCACGCTGGGTCGGATGATTGTGGCATCGGGAAAGGCTTTGCGCACCGCTTGCTCGCCGCGTCCGCGGGCGGCGACGTATGGCGAGGATGATTGCGGATCGGCTCCGATGCCCGAGAGCGAAACGAGCCGCTTTACCCCTGCAGCGCATGCAACTTCAGCGACGGTGGCCGCACCGCGTACGTGCACGGCATCGAACGTGAGTTCGCCGTGTTCATGATACAGGCCGATGCAGTTCACGACCGAACTCGTACCGCTGACGGCACGCTCGACGGATACCCGGTCGGTTACGTC
>CAZDNY010000128.1:0-8041 GCA_964506885.1 uncultured Hyphomicrobiaceae bacterium
CCGCGTCAAGAAGGGCCAGGTCATGAAGGCCGTGGTCGTGCGCGTTGCCAAGGGTGTGCGCCGGCCGGACGGCTCGCTGATCCGCTTCGACCGCAACGCGGCCGTGTTGATCAACAACCAGGGCGAGCCCATCGGCACTCGTATCTTCGGGCCGGTGACGCGCGAGCTCAGGGCCAAGAACCAGATGAAGATCGTTTCGCTCGCGCCGGAGGTGCTGTAATGGCCGCGCAGAAAATCAAGAAGGGCGATCACGTCATCGTCCTGACCGGCCGTGACCGTGGCAAGCACGGCGAGGTGATTTCGGTTCGCCCGCGCGACGGCAAGGCGCTCGTCCGCGGCGTCAACATTGTCCGCCGCCACCAGCGGCAGACCGCGCAGGAGGAGGGCGGCATCATCTCCAAGGAGGCCGCCATCGACCTGTCCAACCTCGCCATCGAGGATCCCAAGGACGGCAAGCCGACGCGCGTCGGCTTCAAGTTCCTGGAGGACGGTAAGAAAGTCCGTTACGCCAAGCGTTCGGGCGAGATCATTCCGGAGAAGAAGTAAGCCATGGCTGAGAAGGACAAGGCCAAGAAGGCCAAGGGCAAAGGCGACAAGCCCGCCGCCGCGGCTCCCTCGCCCCGCCCGAAGGACTACAAGCCGCGCATGAAGTCGCTCTACGAGACCAAGGTCCGTAACGCGATGAAGGAGAAGTTCGGCTACGCCAACCCGATGCAAATTCCCAGGCTCGAGAAAATCGTGCTGAACATGGGTATCGGCGAGGCCGTGGCCGACCGCAAGAAGGTCGAGAACGCCGCAGGCGACCTCGCCCTCATCGCCGGCCAGAAGCCGGTCACGACCAAGGCACGCAAGTCGATCGCCACCTTCAAGGTGCGCGATGGCATGACGCTGGGCGCCAAGGTGACGCTGCGCGGCGACCGCATGTACGAGTTCCTCGACCGCTTCATCACGATCGCCATGCCGCGTATCAAGGACTTCCGCGGGTTGAACCCGAAGAGCTTCGATGGCCGCGGCAACTTCGCGATGGGGCTCAAGGAGCACATTGTTTTCCCCGAGATCGACTACGACAAGGTCGACGAGATCTGGGGCATGGACGTGATCGTGTGCACGTCCGCCAAGACCGACGACGAGGCGCGTGAGCTGCTTCGCAACTTCAACTTCCCGTTCCGTAGCTAGAGGACCTCGGGATCTCGACCAGGACCCGAAAGGCCTTTGGAGGATTTGAATGGCCAAGACCAGTTCGATTGAAAAGAACA
Source organism: uncultured Hyphomicrobiaceae bacterium (assembly GCA_964506885.1). Lineage (GTDB taxonomy): Bacteria > Pseudomonadota > Alphaproteobacteria > Rhizobiales > Hyphomicrobiaceae > JAEUMD01. The sequence goes on from CAZDNY010000128.1 coordinate 1,257, forward strand.
AGCGCCGCCGCAAGCTGGTTGCGCAGTATGCCGAAAAGCGCGCACGTCTGAAGGCGATTGCCGACGACATGTCGAAGCCGACGGAGGAGCGCTTTGCCGCCCGCCTGAAGCTGGCCGAGATGCCGCGCAACTCGTCCAAGACCCGCATCCGCAACCGCTGCGAGTTGACGGGCCGCCCGCGCGGCTACTATCGCAAGCTCCGGATGTGCCGCAATCAGCTGCGTGAGCTGGCCAGCATGGGCCAGATCCCCGGCATGGTTAAGTCGAGCTGGTAAGGAGGCAGGTCCGATGTCGATGAACGATCCGCTCGGCGATATGCTGACCCGCATCCGCAACGCGCTGCAGCGCCGCCGCCCCAAGGTGGTGACGCCCGCCTCCAACCTGCGCCAGCGCGTCCTCGACGTGCTCGCCGAGGAGGGCTATATCCGCGGCTACACGCGCGTCGAGCAGAAGGGGGTCATGCCCACCTTCGAAATCGAGCTCAAGTACTACAACGGCCAGCCGGCGATCCGCGACATCAAGCGCGTGTCCAAGCCCGGCCGTCGCGTCTACTCGCCGGTCAAGACGTTGCCCACGGTGGCCAACGGCCTCGGCGTGGCGATCCTTTCGACGCCCAAGGGTGTCATGTCGGATGCCAGGGCGCGTGAGGAGAACGTCGGCGGCGAGATCCTCTGTAACGTATTCTAACGCGGCCGGTGGCCTTGCGCCGCCGCCCGACACTTGCAAGCGAAGGTTGGACAAAGCCATGTCGCGCATTGGTAAGAAGCCCGTATCGGTCCCGTCCGGAGTGACGGCGACGGTCGCGGGACAGGTCGTCAAGATGAAGGGCCCGAAAGGCGAGCTCTCGTTCACGGCGCCTGAGGACGTCAAGGTCGAGTTGAAGGACGGCGAGATCGCCGTCAATCCGGTCGACGACAGCAAGACGGCGCGCTCCATGTGGGGCATGTCGCGCACGCAGATCGCCAACCTGGTCAAGGGCGTCACCGAGGGCTACTCGCGTACGCTGGAGATCCAGGGCGTCGGCTATCGTGCCGCCATGAAGGGCAAGGATCTGGCGCTCAACATCGGTTTCAGCCACGACGTGACCCACAAGATTCCCGCGGGCGTCGAGGTCAAGGTCGGCGGCGCCAAGCAGGACGTCATCACGATTTCGGGCATCGACAAGCAGCTTGTCGGGCAGGTCGCCGCCGATATCCGCTCCTATCGTCCCCCCGAGCCCTACCAGGGCAAGGGCATCCGCTATCAGGGCGAATACATCTTCCGCAAGGAAGGCAAGAAGAAGTAAGGACCAACGCCAATGGGCATGCATATTTCGCAGTTCGACCGGCGCAAGGCGCGCGTGCGTCGCGTCTTGCGGGCGCGTTCGGCGGGCCGTCCCAGGCTCTCCGTCCATCGCTCGTCGAAGCACATCTACGCTCAGATCATCGATGACGTCGCCGGCACGACCGTTGCCGCCGCCTCGTCACTCGAGAAGGATCTGAAGGGCAACCTGAAGACCGGTGCCGACAAGGCCGCCGCTGCCGCTGTCGGCAAGCTGCTTGCCGAGCGCGCGACAAAGGCCGGCATCAAACAGGTCACGTTCGACCGCGGTGGCTACCTCTTCCACGGTCGCGTCAAGGCATTGGCTGATGCGGCCCGCGAAGCTGGTCTCGAATTCTAAGGAAGGATATATCCGTGGCACGTTCACCCGGAAGAGAGCGCGGCCGTGACCGCGATCGCGAAGAGCGCGACAGCGAGTTTTCCGACAAGCTCGTTCACATCAATCGCGTCGCCAAGGTCGTCAAGGGCGGTAAGCGCTTCGGCTTCGCGGCCCTGGTCGTCGTCGGCGATCTGAAGGGCCGCGTCGGCTTCGGCTACGGCAAGGCCCGCGAGGTGCCCGAGGCGATCCGCAAGGCAACCGAGGCGGCCAAGCGCAATCTGGTCCGCGTGCCGCTGCGCGACGCGCGCACGCTGCACCACGATTCGGAAGGCCACCACGGTGCCGGCAAGGTCGTCGTCCGCTCCGCGCCTCCGGGCACCGGCATCATCGCCGGTGGTGCCATGCGCGCCGTTTTCGAGATGCTGGGCGTCCACGACGTCGTCGCCAAGTCGATGGGCACCTCCAATCCCTACAATGTGGTGCGCGCCACCTTCGATGCCCTGAAGCATCAGGAGAATCCGCGTGCCGTGGCGGCCCGCCGCAACATGAAGGTGAGCGAGATCGTCGCCCGCCGTCGTGACGGTTCGGCTGCTGCCGAGGCTGTCGCCGAGGCATGAGCTTGAGCCGCCGCCGGGCGGCAGATGAGGACAGGGGCTGCGCGCTGTCCAACCGTGCGCGGCCATGAAGGCAAGGTGATGTGACATGGCTGGAAAGAAGACCGTCACGGTGGAGCAGATCGCCAGCGCGATCCGTCGCCCCAAGGACCAGACCGACACGCTGATCGGCCTGGGGCTCAACAAGCTGCACCGTCGCAGCACGCTCGAGGATACCCCGGCCGTGCGCGGTATGATCCGCAAGGTCGGCCATCTCGTCCGCGTCGTCGGCGAGCAGGCTTGAAAAGAACAACTCATGAGCCGACGGCAGCCATTAGCGGCAGCTCGAGGCCTCGACGATCTAACCTGAGGAGCGCGTTCCATGCGGCTCAACGAGATTAAAGACAACGCTGGCGCCAGCAAATCGCGCGTTCGCATCGGCCGCGGTATCGGCTCGGGCGTCGGCAAGACCGGCGGCCGCGGCGGCAAGGGCCAGACAGCGCGTTCCGGCGTCGCTATCGGCGGCTTCGAAGGCGGCCAGATGCCGCTGCAGCGTCGCTTGCCCAAGCGCGGCTTCAACAAGTGGCGCCGCAAGGACTTCAACGAGATCAATCTCGGTGCGTTGCAGAAGGCCATCGACGACAAGCGCGTCGATGCCGCCCAGCCGATCACGGTGGCGTCGCTGGTCGAGAACGGCGTCCTGCGTCGGCCCAAGGACGGCCTGCGCCTGCTCGGCACGGGTGAACTGAAGGCAAAGGTTGCCATCACCGTCGACCATGCGACCGCCTCCGCCAAGGCCGCCGTCGAGAAGGCCGGCGGTTCGGTCACGCTGATCGAAAAGAAGGTGCTGGAAGCCGACGAGGCCAAGCGCAAGAAGACCGCCGCCAAGAAGGCAAAGTCGGCCTAAGCGCGCGAGAACGTGCGGGACCGGGTTTTCCCGGGCCGGCGCGACGTGTATTTCTGCCACGGGCGGCAGCCGTAGAAGCGCGACTTTCTCGGTTAGGCGCGGTTGTCGGCAGGCCGCCCGGACGCCATTTAGCGAATACGGCGCTCGCCCGAGCGCCACGCGACAGACCGGGGATATGCTCCCCGCGCGAATATTGCGGCAGCCGGGCACATTGCCCTGGATATGGCGCAAACCGTGACGCCCGCAGGCGGCGCCTGCGGGATGAGGGTCGGGAGAGAACGTATGACATCCGCTGCCGAGCAGCTCGCCGCCAACCTGAACTTCGGCTCCTTTGCCAAGGCCGAAGAGCTCAAGAAGCGCATCTGGTTCACGCTCGCCGCGCTGCTGGTCTACCGCCTCGGCACCTTCATCCCTCTGCCCGGCATCAATCCGGTCGCCTTCGCCGAGACCTTCAAGAGCCAGGCCGGCGGCATTCTTGGCATGTTCAACATGTTCGCCGGCGGCGCCGTCGAGCGCATGGCGATCTTCGCCTTGAACATCATGCCCTACATCTCCGCCTCGATCATCATGCAGCTCATGAGTTCGATGGATAAGCGCCTCGCTGCGTTGAAGAAGGAAGGTGAGCAGGGCCGCAAGCAGATCAACCAGTACACGCGCTACCTGACCGTGGTGCTGGCCGCCTTCCAGGCCTACGGCATCGCCATCGGCCTCGAAGGCTCGCAAAGCTCGGTTGGCTCGGTCGTCATCGAGCCGGGCATGTTCTTCCGTATCTCGACGGTGGTGACGCTGGTCGGCGGCACCATGTTCCTGATGTGGCTTGGTGAGCAGATCACCCAGCGTGGCATCGGCAACGGCATCTCGCTGATCATCTTCGCCGGCATCGTCGCCGCGCTGCCATCCGCCATCGTCGGCCTGTTCGAGCTGGCCCGCACCGGTTCGCTGTCGACCTTCCTGCTGATCGCGCTGCTGGCCCTGATGCTGGCCGTCGTCGCCGCCATCGTCTACATGGAGCGCGCCCAGCGGCGCCTGCTGATCCAGTACCCGAAGCGCCAGGTCGGCAACCGCATGTTCCAGGGCGACACCTCTCATCTGCCCTTGAAGCTCAACTCGGCAGGCGTCATTCCGCCGATTTTCGCCTCCTCTCTGCTGCTGCTGCCAATTACCGCAGCCAGCTTCACCGCGGGCCAGGGACCGGAGTGGCTGAACACCATCGTTGCCGCCCTCGGCCGAGGTCAGCCGCTTCACCTTATCGTCTTCGTCGCGCTCATTGTTTTCTTCGCCTTCTTCTACACCGCGGTGGTCTTCAACCCGCAGGAGACGGCGGACAATCTGCGCAAGTACGGCGGCTTCATCCCCGGCATTCGCCCCGGTCAGCGCACCGCCGAGTATATTGACTATGTCCTCACACGCATTACCGTCGTTGGCGCAATCTACCTCGCCGCGGTGTGTGTTCTGCCCGAGTTCCTGATCTCCTATGCCGCAGTGCCGTTCTATTTCGGCGGCACGTCGCTGCTGATCGTGGTCTCTGTGACGATGGATACCGTTGCGCAGGTGCAAAGCCATCTGTTGGCGCACCAGTACGAGGGCCTCATCAAGAAGGCCAAGCTGCGCGGCGCATCGTCGAATAGGGGACGGAAATGAACATCATCCTTCTAGGCCCGCCGGGCGCCGGCAAGGGCACGCAGGCCGAATTGATCGAGAAGAACCGCAAGATGGTTCAACTCTCCACCGGCGCCATGCTGCGCGCGGCCGTGGCGGCCGGCACCGAGATCGGCAAGAAGGCCGACGCGATCATGAAAAGCGGCGGTCTGGTTTCCGACGACATCGTTATCGGCATCATCAACGAACGTATCGACCAGCCTGACTGCCAGAACGGCTTCATCCTCGATGGCTTCCCGCGCACGCTGCCGCAGGCGTCTGCCCTCGACAAGTTGCTCAAGGAGAAGGGCAAGACGCTCGACGCCGTCATCGAGATCAAGGTCGACGACGCCGCTCTCGTGGACCGCATCTCGGGCCGGTTCTCCTGCGCCAAATGCGGTGCGGGTTATCATGACCGCCACAAGCCGACCAAGACCCCCGGCGTCTGCGATAACTGCGGCTCCACCGAGTTCACACGCCGCGCCGACGACAACGCCGAGACGGTCAAGAGCCGTCTGATGGCCTATTACCGCGAGACGTCGCCGCTGATCGGCTACTACTACGCCAAGGACAAGCTGAAATCGGTCGATGGCATGGCCCAGATCGATGAAGTGACCCGGCAGATCGATGAGGCTCTGGGCTGACGAAGCCCGCGACGACCCCCGACCAGCATCCCGTATCCGGGAGCCGGGCGGCTCAAATACCCTGATGACCGCGCCCCCGGGGCGGCGTGACGCAGGCGGAAATACGGCGCTTTCGGGCGCTGCAACGTTGACGAGGAGTTACAGGCGGGCTAAAAGACCGCGATTTCATGACGCACCCTCTGCGATCGGCTTTTCCGGCGGTCACGCCGCCGGGACCGGTCGCGATGCCTTTTGTGAGCAAAAAGAGCGGGATAGGCCACGGGGCGTGTGGCCAGTCCAGCTGCGGGCCTAGCTGAAGAAGCGGCCCGTTGGAGCCCAGACCAGGAGACCAGACGTGGCCCGTATCGCAGGCGTGAACATTCCGACCCAGAAGCGTGTTCTGATTGCGCTTCAGTATATCCATGGCATCGGACCGAAGTTCGCCCATGAAATCTGTGAAAAGGTGAACATCCCCGCCGAGCGCAAGGTGAACGAGCTATCGGACGCCGAAGTGCTGCAGATCCGCGAAACCATCGACCGCGACTATCTCGTGGAAGGCGATCTGCGCCGTGAGGTGGCGATGAACGTCAAGCGCCTGATGGATCTGGGCTGCTATCGCGGCCTGCGCCATCGCCGCGGCCTGCCGGTTCGCGGCCAGCGCACCCACACCAACGCCCGTACCCGCAAGGGTCCGGCCAAGCCGATTGCCGGCAAGAAGAAGGCTTGATGCCTGAGCGAAGTTTCGCTGCGCGGGCTGTGCTTCGGCCATCCGCGCGGCACTCTCTTGAGACGACCTGTCAACCTTGAGACGACCTGTCAACGACCCATGCGCCGCCGGACGAGCGGCACGGAGCACCTGAACCATGGCCAAAGAGCAAGCGCGCAAAGTCCGCCGCCGCGAGAAAAAGAACATCACCTCGGGCGTCGCGCATGTGAACGCGTCCTTCAACAACACCATGATCACCATCACCGATGCCCAGGGCAACACGATCTCCTGGTCGTCGTCGGGCACGATGGGATTCAAGGGCTCGCGCAAGTCGACGCCCTACGCCGCCCAGATGGCCGCCGAGGACGCCGGACGGAAGGCGCAGGAACACGGCGTGCGCAGCCTCGAGGTCGAGGTGCAGGGGCCGGGTTCGGGCCGTGAATCGGCGCTTCGCGCGCTCGCGGCCGTGGGCTTCACCATCACGTCGATCCGCGACGTGACGCCGATCGCCCACAACGGCTGCCGCCCGCCCAAGCGTCGTCGCGTCTGACACGTCGAGGATCCCGCGCGGGCCACGGAGCTTCCCTGGCCCGCGACAGTCATTTTGAACCTCGGGCGTCCACTGCTTGGGACATGGGCTGCGGACAGGAATTGAGGAGACACGCATGATCCACAAGAA
>CAZDNY010000129.1:0-7996 GCA_964506885.1 uncultured Hyphomicrobiaceae bacterium
CGACATCGGCTTTGCCAAGACCGCCCCCACGGGAGCCGCCATCGTCGTGGCGGGCGAGACGACCGCCGCGTTGCCGCTGGAAGGCATCATCGACATGGATGCCGAGAAAAAGCGTCTGGCACGCGAGATCGACAAGGCCAAGGTCGACATCGGCAAGATGGACGCCAAGCTCGACAACCCCAACTTCATCGAGCGCGCCAAGCCCGAAGCCATCGATGAAGCGCGCGAGCGCAAGGCGGAACTTGAAGACATCGTCACCCGCCTGTCCGCCGCGTTGAAGCGCCTGGAGACCTGATCTCCCCATGAGCGTTGAGCGCCGTGCTCGGCATCCATTAGGCTCGCCGGGAACCCGGCGCAGTCCGCCGGCGTTGATGGGGTGACGCTTCGGAGTGACGACATGCCAGCCAAATCGAAAGCCCAGCAGAAAGCCGCCGGCGCCGCATTGGCCGCCAAACGCGGTGAGATCGATAAATCCGAGCTCAAAGGCGCCTCGCGCCAGATGTATGAATCGATGAGCGAGCAGCAGTTGGAAGAGTTTGCCGGGACCGAGCGCAAGACCCTGCCTGGAAGCGCTTCGAAGTCGAAGAAGTAAGTAATGGTCGGCCCATCACGTGCGACGGGCCGATGCTTCAGCGCGGCAGTGCCGCCTGCCTCAGCCGTGACCACACGCCGCTGGCAACGTTCGCCTTTGCATCGACTGGAGTGCCTCCCTCGCCATCGATACGCTTGACCTCCAGGTGCACCAGCCGCCATTGCAGCCCCTGCAATTGCAGGATTCCGGCGTAGCTGCGATGCGGCACGACCTTGTCGCGCATTTCCATGGCAAATCGGGTCGGCGACAGGAATTCGGCACGAATCACGCGCTGCCAGCTCCTCTGGATGCGCTCCGGCAGGGAATAGACCTCGCGCTCGTCGGGAAGACCACGGATGTTCTCGTTGAAGCTCTGGCGATAGCTGAATAGGCGCGACAGCCCCGCGGGCGTGACCATGTTATCAACCATCGACGAGACGACCCGGCGTCCGTAGGCATTCTTGATCCGCTGCCAAAGACCCGGCCTTGGTGCGGCAGCAACAGTCGTCATTGCCTCGGCCGCGACAGCCTGTTCGCCGAGCGCATACGTCGACATCGAGACCTTGAGTGTCTCCTTCACGCGTGGCCAGTCCACCTTCGCTTCCAGATAGGCCCCATCGCCGGTGCGTATCGCCTCGCGGATCGACCAGGCGGCAACGAATGGCGATATGGCAAAGGTCGCCACGGCAAAAAGGCCGAGGAAATAGATCAACAGCTTCCCGCGCATTGAGGCTCCCGCATAACTGGCAAAGCCAGCTCCCGCTCACGCGCGACGTCCGCCGCGCCACCGCCGATGGGCACCAAAATCCGGCAACGCCCAAGTGCCCCGCTTTATCGAAACTTACCGCAGGTTGCGTCCTGAATTTGGGCTCGCAAGCGGCATTTGCAAGGCCGGGGATGCAGGGCAGTCTCTACAAGGCGTGAATAATGCGCCATCGCGCGGGCCAAAGCGTGCGGCGCTGGTGTGTCGTTCGTGCCCTTCCTGTTCAACCCGGATTGTCCGCACAGATCGAGCGCAGTGCGTTCCAGTCGGCGGCCGACAGCGCCGGCGATACCGCATACGTATTGGCGCGATCGACCCGGGAGATGCGCTCGGCCGTCGGCGGATGCGTGCGCAGCACGTCCATCAGCCCGCCCGATCTGTCGCCCTCATCGCCATCTTCCGACTTGCTGACGCGGCGGAAGAAATCACCGAAGCCCTTGGCGGATATGCCAGACGCTTCAAGCAGCCGCAGCGCTTCTTCATCAGCTTCCGACTCGGCTTCGCGCGTGTAGGACAGTTGGGTCAGCACCACGCCGATATTCGACAGCGTACCACCGCTGCCGCCCAGCAGAAGCTCGACCGCAGCCGACAAGCCGATCACGCGCACCAGCGAGGTCTCCGGGTGCAACAGCTTCGCATGCCCCATCTCGTGGGCGAGCACGCCGGCAACCTCGTCGGGGCTTTCTGCCTTTTCGAGCAGTCCGCGGGTGAGCACGATGTGGTCGCCCGGCGTCGCGAACGCATTGACGAGGCCCCAGTCGACCACAACGACCTTGAAGTCGGGCGCTTCCTTAAGGCCGGAAGCGAGGCGCTCAGTGAGCGCCTTGAGCGCGCGATCGCCCCGCGGGCTCTCGCAGACGCGCCGTTCGCGCGACAGGGAGCGCACGCTTTGCTCGCCCAGTGAGTTGCGCACGGTCTCGGGCATCATGCCGGCCAGCGTGCGGGCCGGCGACAATTCGGCCAGCGAAACGACGGCGAACACGGCCACCACCGCCGCCGCCGCCCATAGCCAAGGCACCGCGGCGCGCCGCCGCGCCGCCCGTGTCGTCAGATGCGGTGCCGCCTGCGCCAGACTGCGGGCAAATGTCCCGTGCGGCACGAACAGGCTGGCACCCGGTTGATGCGCGTAGCTGATCAGCGCCTCGATCGCGTGCGGGCTCAAGGGCTCCGCCGTGGACAAAGCGCCATACGGCCAGATGAGATCGCTGCCGCCGGCGCGGAAACGAATGACCAGCCCGCGCGGCGAAAGGCCCACCTGCACGTCCTGTGCGGCCGCCGTCTTGCCGTCCGAAAAGCGCCCCTCGAAGAAGGAGCCATGGTGAATGTCATAGGGCATCGATGTCGAAGGCCTGCGCCAACCCCTCGCCGCGTTTGATGTCTTGCTCGGCGCCCGCACCGATCGATCCCAGGTCGACCATGCCGTCGAGAGCAAGGTTCCGGATGAGATAGCCCGTCGACCGCATCTGCGCGATCGGCAGGAGCATACCCAGCGACAGAACGAATATCAGCGTAATGGCGCCGGACGCCTGTTGGATCACCATCGCCGGGTGCGCGGCCGTCGTCATGCCGAGCGGGTCGACGCCGAGCGATGCGAGCCCGGCCAGCGCGACCATGCCGATGCCGACGATCGCCAGCGTTGCGACGATGCCGCCCACGAACAGCATCAGATAGTTCGTGACCGAGATCCACAACAGTCCGTGCGCCTTGACCGTCGACTTGAAGGTGAGGGCATCGAGGTGCGTGTGGCGGGCGAAATGGCGCATCATCGCCGCCCGGTACCACGCCGACAGCACCATGTAGATGAGCCCGGCGACGAACAAGCCGCCGTAGACGAGCCCGACGATCTTCATGATCCGATCGGGCGGAAGTTGCGGTGGTCCGTCGCTCTCGGCCAGGACGATGAAATCGGTCAGCGCCGAGCCGATGACGCCGAATGTGGCCCCCGCGAGCAGCGCCGTCAGCAGCCAGAACACGGCAAACGATTTGTAGAGGGGGCCGGAATTGCCCGAAAAATGGAAGGGGCGGTTTCCGAACCGCATGTCGTCGGTGACGATCTTTTGCAATCGCGTCGAACGCCAGGGGCCGATCCAGCCCAGCGTGAACGGGATCAGCAGCAGCGTCCAGAAATAGGTCCAGGCGTAACGCAGCGAGCTGCCGTCGAGGCCGGCGCGAATGCCCCGCCAGCGCGTGCGGTTGAGCCGGTAGCGCTGCGCGCGGTAGATGGCGATGCCCGTCAGGAAGACGAACAACGTGTAAAGCGCGACCTGGAACACCTTGATCGCGGTCGATTCGGGGCCGAGCAGGAAGATGGCGGCGAAAGTTGCCAGCGAAACCGGCAGCAGGATCAGCCCGAAGATGATGATGAAGCCCAAGAACAGCTCCTTGCCTGTCCCGGTGTACTCCAGCGGCTCGCCGTTGATGCGTACCGACGACCAGATGCGCTTGCGCACTTCCGTCTTCCCCCAGAAATGGTGGATGCCGAGCGTCAGGATCCGCAGAATGAAGTTGTAGACCGAAAGCCCGAACATGGCCGCAGGCCGCAGCCAGGAGATGAGCACGCGCTCCGCCACCGGCCGCGCTGCAAAATCGGGCGTGCTGTAAAGGTCATCGTACATGGCCGAAAAGGGCTTTCCTGAAATCGGAACCAAACTGGAGTAGAGCGAACGGCGTCGCCGCAGATTTGCTTACGTTTGTGATGTCGTGCAAGGCACCCCACCGGTTCGAAACAAACCGGCAGCCAGCAGCGCAAAACACCGGACGACAAGAACGAGACGAATGGGCGACGTCGGGGCGGCAAAACCAACCGCTCCGACACCGGAGCATGAGCCTAGCGGGAAAGCGTGCGCAATTTGTGAACGTATGCGGGATTTTCGCGCGCCTTCGCTTGCCAAGGAAGCGGGCTGACCGAGGCCGGCGGTTCAAGCCAATCTGGCCCTGTCCTCAAATCAGCACAAAACGCGGCGCCAAGAACCCATTCCCGATACCTGTTAACTGTGTCGCGAAAGACACGAGATTAACCAGTAAGTGCCTCGTTTGGGCCACAAAATGGCGGGAGTGTACAACCGAACGCGAAGCCACAATCGGTTGGCGCGCGGCATGGTGCGGGATTTCAAAGATCGATTTGCGTTGCTGCGTCCTGGATCGGGCGGCGGCCAGTCGTCACCTTCGGCCCCCACGCGTGCCGGTCGCAATAGCTCCGGATTGGCACGTGCGATGAACTCGGATCTGTTTGTGAGCCTTCTGCTTCGTTGAGTGAATATGAAGCGCGCCATAAAGTGCGCTCCGCCAGTTCCGGAGTTCGCCGGGACATCTGGCTGACAGGACAAGCTCGACGGAGCCGAAAGGAAAAAGACGACAATGGACGCCAAGACGTTCGACAAATCGAAGTTGCCGAGCCGCCATGTGACGGTGGGCCCGACGCGCGCGCCGCACCGCTCCTATTACTATGCAATGGGGCTGACCGAGGAGCAGATCAACCGGCCCTTCGTCGGTGTCGTCTCCTGCTGGAACGAGGCAGCCCCCTGCAACATCGCGCTCATGCGTCAGGCGCAGTCGGCCAAGGTCGGCGTCGACGAGGGTGGCGGCACGCCGCGCGAGTTCTGCACGATCACGGTGACGGACGGCATCGCCATGGGCCACCAGGGCATGAAGTCCTCGCTCGTCAGCCGCGAGGTCATCGCCGATTCGATCGAGCTCACCATGCGCGGCCACTGCTACGACGCCATGGTCGGCATCGCCGGCTGCGACAAGTCGCTGCCCGGCATCATGATGAGCATGCTGCGTTTGAACGTGCCGTCGGTCTTCATGTATGGCGGTTCGATCCTGCCCGGCCGCTTCAAGGGCCGCGACGTCACCGTCGTCGACGTGTTCGAGGGCGTCGGCATGCATTCCGCCGGCCGCATGTCGGATGAGGACCTGCACGAGCTGGAATGCGTCGCCTGTCCGTCCGCGGGCTCGTGCGGCGGCCAGTTCACCGCCAATACGATGGCCTGCGTGTCCGAGGCGATCGGCCTCGCGCTGCCAGGTTCTGCCGGCGCGCCCGCACCCTATGAGAGCCGCGACGCCTATGCGGCCGCCAGCGGCAAGGCCGTCATGCGCCTGCTCGCCGATGGCATCCGCCCGCGCGATATCTGCACTATGAAGGCATTCGAGAATGCCGCGACGGTGGTTGCCGCGACCGGTGGGTCGACCAACGCCGCGCTGCATCTCCCCGCGATGGCCCACGAGATCGGCCTCGATTTCGACCTGTTCGACGTTGCCGCCATCTTCAAGAAGACGCCCTACATCGCCGACCTGAAGCCCGGCGGCCAGTTCGTTGCCAAGGACGTCTTCGACATCGGCGGTGTTCCCCAGATCCTCAAGGCGCTGCTCGAAGGCGGTTATCTGCATGGCGACTGCATGACCGTGACCGGCAAGACGATGGAGGAGAACCTCAAGGACGTCGTCTTCAACACCGATCAGAAGGTCGTCTACCCGGTATCGAATCCGATCACGCCGACCGGTGGCGTCGTTGGCCTCAAGGGCTCGCTCGCACCCGAAGGCGCGATCGTCAAGGTCGCCGGCATGAAGAACCTGAAGTTCCGCGGACCCGCACGCTGCTTCGACTGCGAGGAAGACGCCTTCAAGGCGGTCGAGGCAAAGCAGTACAACGAGGGCGACGTCATCGTGATTCGCTACGAGGGCCCCAGGGGCGGCCCCGGCATGCGTGAAATGCTCTCCACGACAGCGGCCCTTTATGGCCAGGGGGCCGGCGACAAGGTCGCGCTCATCACCGATGGGCGCTTTTCCGGTGCCACGCGCGGCTTCTGCATCGGCCATGTCGGCCCCGAGGCGGCGGTCGGCGGCCCGATCGGGCTTTTGAAGGATGGTGACATAATTTCCATCGATGCCGAGAAAGGCACACTTGACGTGGAAATTGATGCCGCCGAACTCGAGCGCCGCAAAAAGGACTGGAAGGCACCGGATAATCCCTACCAAAGCGGTGTTCTGCGCAAATACGCAGAACAGGTCGGCTCGGCACGGTATGGCGCCGTGACCCACGCCGGAGGAAAGGCGGAAGTCATCTGCTATGCGGATATCTAGGCAGGCAATTGGACTGGCTTTGACGTTAGCGATCGCGGCACCGGCGCAAGCTGGTGCCGGGACCGCGCAGTTCCGTTCGCCTGAAGACGCCCTGCAGCAGGGCATTGGTGCCTATGCCGGCGGCTATTTCGAAATGGCGATTCCCGCGCTCGAAGTGGCCGCCGCCAAGAATTTGTTCCTCGCCCGTTATTATCTGGCGCGCATCTATGCCGACAACCAGAGCGCGCATACCGACCACGCCAAGGCGTATTTCCTCTACCAGCAGATCGCCAACGATTTCGCCGATGTCGATCCCGACGACGATCGCCGCGCGCCCTTCGTCGCCAAGTCGCTGACGGCGCTGGCGGGCTATGTGCGCCGCGGCCTTCCCGAGCTCGGCCTGAAGCCCAACGCCGAGCGCGCCGCCGAATATCTCCACCACGCCGCGATCTTCTTCAACGACGAGGATGCGCAGTTCGAACTGGCCAAGCTGCAACTCCACGGCGAGGGCGTGCCCTCCGACGTGGCGCGCGGCAAGCACTGGCTGTCGATCCTCTCGCAGAAAGGACATGCCGGCGCGCAGGCCTTCCTCGCCGATCTCTACTGGCGCGGACATTTCATGGACAAGGACCCGATTCGCGCTCTGGCGCTGATCTCGGTGGCCGTCAAGAATGCACCCGGCTCCGAGCGCGTCTGGATCGAGGACATTTACCAGAATATCTACTGCGGCGCGTCCAAGGGCGTGCGCAAGCAGGTCGGCGGCATGGTTGCCGAATGGGACAGCCGCTACGGGCGCAAGCCGTCGGGCGAGCAGGCTTCGCCATTCGATTCGCTGAGCCTGCGCCCGGAGCGCAGCTGCGCCGACGGTGAAACGGTGCCGCTCGATTTCGGCGGCCCCGATGCGATGGCGCCGTTGATGGCGAATGACGCCTCCAAGCCCGAACCGGCAACGCGCCAGGTGACCGGGCCGTCGGTGGGTTTCGTTCATGGCGGCACGATCGTCGAGCCCGGCGCTGGCGACCGCGAGGTGACCGGCAGCCTGCGCCCCGAGCGCGAGCCCCTGCGCGAAGTCGGCGCCCCGCCCCACATCGGCCCGGACAAGTAGGGCTAGGCGAAGAGCCGCAGAGTCGGCGTCCCACAACGGACTTTCACGGTCGACGCGCTTTGCCCCCTGTACCACCGGTGACAGCGCCGCCGGCTGACCCTTCCTAAAGCTTGTCTCGAAATGCCGCGCCGCTCCGGCATGGCCGTCGAGATTGGGAAGGATCGCCACATGCCCGCAGCCACCGCACCCGTCGCAGGGAGCCCCAGCAATTTCGTCAGCAGGCTCACCACTTACGTGCGCCGCACCGCGCTCGCCATCGGCCTTGCCGCCGCTGCAGCCGTGCCCGCGCTCGCCGATACGCCGGTCGCGCCTCTGCCCGCACTCACCGGACGCGTCGTCGACGAGGCAGCCCTCCTTACACCCCTGCAGAAACAGGAACTGACGCAGACTCTGGCTGAGATCGAGACAGAAACCAGGTCACAGCTCGTCGTCGTCACGCTCAAATCCCTGCGCGGGCGCACCATCGAGGAGATCGGCGTAAAGCTGGGCCGCACGT